>JAGDAS010000145.1 GCA_017959385.1 Paludibacteraceae bacterium | reverse complement strand
CCTCGAGGTCAGCCAACGCCTCGTCAATCAGTTCGCCGATATTGGTCGCGTTTCGGTTTTCATACAAATAATAGTAGGAACTCTTCTCTGGCACCACAAATCGTTCGTGGCGCATGGCACGCTCGGCACGCTCCTTGTCGCCTTCGTACTTTTTCAGATAGTCATCAAACTTCGATTTGTAAACGTCGCTGACGTACTTAAGAAAAAGCATTGTCAGGATATAGTCCTTGTACTGGCTCGGGTCAATAACGCCGCGGAATGTGTCGCACGCCTTCCAGACTGTGCGATTGATGTCTTCTTGTGTGATTTTCTTATTCTCCATATCTATTATTATTTAATTCATTCATAAGTATTTGATTTGTAAGTTGCAAACGCTTTTCACCTAAGGTTTGCAAAATTTCCATTTCGCGTTTCTGCAAATTAGAAATGTCTACTATTTTACGCTGCTGTTCCATTTCTGGAACAGCAATTTTCAAACGTTCTAATGTCGGTTTATGAACCAAAAGAGTACCTGTTCCAACCTGCGACGCCTTGACTTCCGCCATAATTACTGGATGATTCAGATACCAACACAAATAATCGGGAGAAACAACATCCGATTTGATACGAATAATAAAAAGCGTCGTCGAAGGTAAAGCCTTCACATCAACATTAAACACTTTACATAGATAGGCACCCCCTTTCCCTGCAAAAAGCAAATCACCTTTGCAGAGAATATTCTTTTCCATTTTTTTCGTACAATCCACCTTTTCCATTGCCGACAATGAAAATTGTCCCAACAAATCCTTCATCTGCAAGTAATACACAGAACCTGTCGGTGATGGCTTCAAATAGAAGCCAGACCGTATTTCCGCCACGTCTTTTAACTCTATTTTTTTCATAGTATAACTTATACTAAATAAGTATCGCATTGCAAATATATAGAATTAATTCCGTAACAAACAAATTTTTGAATGAAAAATTTGCAACTTTTTAACAACTATGGCCAATTATTTTATTATACGATTTCTGGAAATGCCACCGAAGAAAAGGAATTCACGCACACGAGGCATAAACAATAAAAGCGCCCTGCAAAGAACTGTCGGACACTTTTAATGGTGTGGGTACGCCGCAGGGATTTCCTGCCGCCATCAGCAGATTCCCTCATTCCACTGCGCTCTCAAACGGTCGCAGACAGACAGCACCCTTTCGGTGAGGGCATGGGGCAATACGGGCGATTCGAGGCGGCCGGCGGCAATGCACTCCTCCACATGACGGATTTCGTATTGGAACCCTTCGTCTCCGCTGCCGCCGAAAGGTTGCGGAATCGGGAAATCATAGTTCTTTTCGCCGACGCCGGCGTTTCGTAAAACTACCCGCGTCGGACTCCAGAACACGGGCAACTCCAAGACCCCTTTGGTACCGGTAATCACCGCCTTGTTGGGTAATTGTTCGCGGATAGAACTGCGTAGCCGCGCCCGCAGTCCGTGTGCATAGAAAATCTCAATATCGGCGGTTTCATCGACACCGGTCTCACCGAGGAGCACCTTCGGTTTCATTTCGACGGCATCCCCCAGCAACCGCTCGGCCAAATGCAGGTTATAGACACCGACATCAAGTAAACTGCCCCCGGCCAAGTCGGGATTGAACAGCCGTGACCCGGGGTCGAATCCGGCCTCGAAACCGAAAGACGCGTCGAGCCGTTGCAGTCCGCCTATCGCCCCATCGGCAATCAGCCGCAGGGTAAAATCCCATGCGGGGAAAAACGCCGTCCACATCGCCTCCATCAAAAAACAGCCGTTTAACCGGGCGGTTTCGGCCATCTCCCGAAAATCGCCGGCCGTCACAGCCGCCGGCTTTTCGACCAGCACATGCTTGCCATGGCGCAAGGCCTCGATAGTCCACTGCTTGTGCGACGGATGAGGTGTGGCAATATAGACAATATCAATATCCGGGGCGGCCACCAAATCCCGGCAACCGAGCACTCGCGGAATCTCGTACGCCTGCGCCGCCGTTTGCGCCCGCTCGATCGTTCGCGAGGCAATCGCCTCCACCGTAACACCCGCTTGGCGCGCACCGCGGATCCAGCGCGACACGATTTGGCCGGCTCCCACAATTCCCCATTTCAAATTCATCTCATCCATCTGCCCAATTTGGTACAAAGATACTACTTTATCTTTATCTTTGCAGAAAACACGATTTTATGGAAACCGTACTGCTTGTCTTGTCGATCATGTGTTTCATCATCGGACTGGTGGGATGCGTCGTGCCGGCGCTGCCGGGTGTTCCCTTTGCCTATGCAGGCCTGTTGCTGGCACACCTGAGCGGATACGTATGCTTCAGCCTGACGTTTCTGATCGGATGGGGAGCGGCTGCCGTAGTGCTTATGGTACTGGATTATGTGGTTCCGGCCTGGGGCACCCGGAAATTCGGTGGCACCCGTTGGGGCGTTTGGGGCAGCACGCTCGGACTGATCGTCGGACTGTTTTTCAGTTGGCCGGGAATCGTGCTGGGACCGTTCATCGGCGCCTTCGCGTTTGAGCTCCTCCAAGGCGCGGGATCGGAACAAGCCTTCCGAGCCGCCTTCGGGTCCCTCATCGGACTGCTGCTGGGGACCGTTCTGAAACTGGTCTGCTGCGGAGCCATGCTTTTCAGCTGCCTCAAGCAGCTGCTTTAACCCCTCTATCGGAAATCCCGCGGATAAAAACCGATCCGGTATGCTGAAAATACGCGGATTTTTTTTAATTTTGCATATCCCGTTGGGAAATACCCGGATTTATGGAAATGCAAGATTGGAAACAAGCGGCACAGACGGCCGCAAGAGAACTGAACCGCGTGGACGATGCCGTAAAGGTACGTGTGTTGAACGCCGTGGCCGATGCGATCGGGCAACAACTCGCCACACTGCTCGAGGAGAACCGGAAGGATCTGGACGCCATGGACCCTACCGATCCCCTGTATGACCGGCTGCAACTGACCGAAAGCCGCCTGCGCGACATCGCCGCCGACATGCGCAAAGTAGCCGGACTGCCCTCGCCGCTGCACCGGATTCTGGAGCAACGCACCCTGCCCAACGGTCTGCAACTGCGCAAAGTAAGCGTTCCCTTCGGTGTGGTTGGCATCATCTACGAAGCACGTCCCAACGTAAGTTTTGATGTATTCTCGCTCTGTTTCAAGAGTGGCAACGTATGCGTACTCAAGGGCGGCAGCAACGCCCATCACTCCAATACGGCCATTGTCCAACTCATTCAAAGTGTACTGACCGCCCATGGCCTGAACCCCCACATGATCCACCTGATGCCGGCCGGACGGGAATCGACCGCCGAGCTGCTCAACGCCGTCGGCTATGTGGACCTCATCTTCCCGCGGGGAAGTGCCGGACTGATCCAATACGTGCGCGACAACGCCAAAGTACCGGTAATTGAAACCGGCGCCGGGGTTGTGCATGCCTACTTCGACGAAGCGGGCGATTTGGAGAAAGGCATTGCCATCATCACCAATGCCAAAACCCGAAGGGTAAGCGTATGCAACGCCCTGGACGGACTCATCATCCATCAGAAGCGGCTGGCCGACCTGCCCGCACTGTGCCGTTCACTGGGGCAGAAGCAGGTCATCATCGAGGCCGATCCCAAATCCTTCACCTTCCTGGACGGACATTATCCTGCCGAACTGCTGAAAAGAGCCGATGAGCATAGTTTCGGCACCGAATTCATGGCGCTGCGCATGAGCATCAAGACCGTGGAGAACTACGAAGAGGCACTGGCGCACATTGCCCGCTACAGCTCCCGCCACAGCGAATGCATTATCACAGAAAATGCAGAGCGGGGACGCAACTTCCAGGAGGAAGTGGATGCCGCCTGTGTCTATGTAAACGCACCCACATCCTTTACCGACGGCGGCCAATTCGGAATGGGGGCGGAAATCGGCATCTCCACACAGAAACTGCATGCCCGGGGTCCGATGGCACTGCCCGAACTCTGTACCTACAAATGGCTGATTGACGGCAACGGACAAACCCGACCCTGATGTTGAACCCGCTCTGACGATTATCCAACCGCAGCCATGGAATACTTTTGGAACATGCTCACCCTGCCCGTTGAGGATCCGGTGCTCATATTCTGCATGGTGCTGCTCATCATTCTGCTTACCCCGATCGTATTCGACCGGCTGCACATTCCGCACATTGTCGGGCTGATTGTAGCCGGTGTACTGCTGGGGCCGCACGGGCTGCATGTGCTGGAGTACGACAGCAGTTTCAAACTGCTGGGGCAGGTAGGCTTGCTGTACATCATGTTCCTGGCCGGCATTGACATGAACATGAACGACTTCCGTGAGAACCGTGTCAAAAGCGCCGTATTCGGTCTGTTCACCTTCGCCATTCCCATGCTTCTGGGCATTGTCACAAGCATGGCGCTCATGTACCTGATCTATACACAGGCAGCCGGAGGCAGCGAAATCGCCTGGCTGGACGGCAGCCCGTCGAACCGGGCGTCGCTCTTGAAGTTCTGCAGCATATCGGCCATCGTACTGGCCAGTATGTATGCCTCCAACACCTTGATTTCCTATCCGATTGCGGCACGCTTCGGCATTACACGCAGCCGGAGCGTGAACATCAGCGTAGGCGGCACCATGATCACCACTGTACTCTCCCTGTTGGTACTGGCCGTTTCGCTCGAGATGGTGCGCTCGCAGCTCGATGCCGCCTTCTGGCTGCGGTTCGGCTTGTCAATCGCCCTGCTGGGATTCATCCTGATCTTCCTCTACCCGCGCATTGGAAGGAGTTTCTTCAAGCGGTTCGACGATCCGGTGATGCAATATGTATTCCTGATCGCCATGGTCTTTCTGGCTTCGTTCCTGGCCAATCTGGCCGGAGTTCAGGCCATTATCGGCGCCTTCCTGGCCGGCATCACGCTCAATCCGCTCGTACCCCGGCAGTCCTCGCTGCTGAGCCGTATCCATTTTGTGGGCAACGCCATCTTCATCCCCTTCTTCCTGATCAGCGTCGGCATGATTGTCGATCTCCATATTTTTCTGGAAGGCTACTTGACCTGGCTCGCAGCCATCGTAATGTCGGTGGTCGCCACATTGTCCAAATACATCGCCGCCGTGGCGGCCCGGCATACACTGAAATTAAGCAAGGATGACGGGAACATGCTCTTCGGCCTGACCAATGCGCAGGCAGCCGCCACACTGGCCGCCGTCGTCATCGCCCACGGCATTGAGATCGGCAGCCTGCCCGACGGAACCTTTGTCCGCCTGCTGCCCGACGAAGTGCTCAACGGATCCATTTTGATGATTCTGGTAACCTGCCTGATCAGCTCCATCGTAACCGAACGTGCAGCCCGCCGTCTGGCCGTGAGCGACGAACAAGTCAACCGCACGCAGTACAATCCGGAGCACCGCATTCTGGTATCCATCTCCAACCCCTCCCAGGTGAAGGAGCTCATGGACCTGGCGTTTGTCATGAAGGGCAAACGTGACAACCAACCGATCTACACACTGCATGTGGTGGACGAAAGCGACCCCAACTCCGACAAGGTGCGCCGCTCCGACAAGATGCTCGAAAAAGCCAAGAGCCTGGGCGTTGCCGCCGAATGCAAGGTCAAGAAAATCTCGCGTTACGACCTCAACATCACGAGCGGCATTACCAACGTGGTCATGGAGAAGAATATCTCGGACGTGGTGATCGGCATACGCCGCAACCAGGGACGGGAGGGCGACAATTTTCTGGATTCCATGCGCAAAGAAGGCGACGCCTTCCTGGGATCGGTACTGGAATCCCTGCTGCGCAAGGTCAACCGCATGATCTGCATTTACCGTCCCATCCAACCCATCAACACCATCAACCGGGTAATCCTATACGTGCCCGACCAAGTTCAGTTTGAGAGCGGCTTCCGCAAATGGTGCCACCGGGTGGTCGTGCTCTGCAACCAGACAGGATCGCGGTTGGTCATTTACGGAAGTAATGACACCATACGGGCGGTACAGGCACAGATGCGGCGTTCACGCATGAACATCAAAACCTACCTGCGCCCGATGGAGCAATGGACCGACCTGGCTGCCACCGCCCATGCTCTGCGCGGCAACGACCTGCTCATCTTTGTCCAGGCCCGCCGTACCTCACTCTCCTACCAAACCGCGTTCGAACACCTGCCGGAATACATCAACGGCCCGCTCCAGGGGCACGGCTTTATCATCCTGTACCCCGAACAGTTCAAGGAAGGCGAAATCAACCTGCCGATGGAGGACAAATCGAAAATCATCTGACGCCTATGCTGCTTCCCTATATGCAACCAGGCCGCTTGGAATGCGGCGTTGACGAAGCCGGGCGTGGCTGCCTGGCCGGGGCGGTGTTTGCGGCAGCGGTCATTCTTCCGGAAGGATTTTCGTGCGAGGAGCTGAATGACTCCAAACAGCTCAGCGCCACCCAACGCTACGCTCTCCGGCCACGCATTGAGGCAGAGGCGGTGGCATGGGCGGTCGGAATCGTCAGCCCGGAGGAAATTGACCGACTCAACATTCTATGGGCGGCCGTAAGCGCCATGAACCGGGCGGTCCGGGCACTCCGGGTGATGCCCGATTTCCTGCTCGTGGACGGCAACCGTTTCCGCAACGAAACCGACATCCCATTCCAAACCGTGGTCAAAGGCGATGCCACCTACCAATCCATTGCGGCCGCCTCCATCCTGGCCAAAACCTATCGCGACGACTACATGCACCAGATTGCCGCCGAATATCCCGGCTACGGCTGGGAAATCAACATGGGTTACCCCACCAAGGCACATTACGAGGGAATCCGCCGACTGGGTATCACACCCTACCACCGCAAAACCTTCAAACTCTACAAAAATCCATAATGCCATGCAAAACAAGACCACACTGCTTAAAACCTACAGCAACGAAACCGAAGCCCAACTGGATGCGATGAAACTAAAGGAAGCCGGCATCGATTGTATGGTCACAAACGGATTCATGGGTACACTGCTGCCCATCGCCACCGGCGGTGTCCGTCTGATGGTCTTTGATGACGACCTGCAACGCGCCCGGCAGCTGCTCGAAACAGAAGAGGCCTGAGCATTTTGTAACCAAATTGTCAAATCCGGGGAATTTGGCAAGTGTTTTTATGTTGTAAAACATAGTTTTTCGAGGTATTTTCCGCCGTATTCACTACCTTTGTGTACGAAAAACGACGTATTTACCAACCCGGAACGCTATGTTACTGAAACACACCAAGATTGTCGCATCCATCTCCGACCTGCACTGCGACCAGGACTTTATCCGATCCCTGTTTGAATCGGGCATGAACGTGGTACGCATGAACACCGCCCATGCCAGTCGGGAAGGTTTTGTAAAACTGATTGCCAATGTACGCGCGGTATCGAACCGCATTGCCATCCTCATGGACACCAAAGGCCCGGAAATCCGGACCACCACCCTGCAGACCCCGCTTGAATTTCATGTAGGCGACCGCGTACGCATCCAAGGCGCACCGGAGCAGGAATGTACCCGAGAGTGCCTCTGCGTAAGCTATCCGAATTTCGCCCAGGACGTCAACGTGGGCAACCATGTGCTGATAGACGATGGCGATATGGACTTCCTGGTAGTGGGCAAGGAAGGCGGAGCGCTCATCTGTGAAGCACAGAACGACGCCTCTGTAGGCAACCACAAGAGTGTCAACGTACCGGGTGTCAGCATCCATCTGCCCTCGCTGACCGAAAAAGACCGCAACAACATCCTCTTCGCCATCGAGCAGGACATTGACTACATCGCCCACTCCTTTGTGCGCAACAAACAGGATGTGCTGGCCATCCGCAACATACTGGAAGAACACAACAGCGATATCCGCATCATTGCCAAAATAGAGAATCAGGAAGGCATTGACAACATCGATGAAATTCTGGAAGTGGCCGACGGCATCATGGTAGCACGCGGTGACCTGGGCATTGAAGTACCCCAGGAACGCATTCCGGGCATCCAGCGCATCCTCATCCGCAAGGCAGTCAAGGCGCGCAAACCGGTCATTGTAGCCACCCAGATGCTGCATACCATGATTCAGAATCCGCGTCCGACGCGCGCCGAGGTAACCGATATCGCCAACGCCATCTACTACCGCACAGATGCACTGATGCTCAGTGGTGAAACCGCTTACGGCAAATACCCCGTCGAGGCCGTACGCACCATGACCAGCATCGCCGCCCAGGCCGAAAAGGACAAACTGCAGGAGAACGACATCCGCATTCCCTTGGAACCGGGCTGCGATGTCACCGCATTTTTGGCCAAACAGGCCGTCAAATCATGCTGTTATCTGAACATCAAGGCCATCATCACCGACAGCTACAGCGGTCTGACCGCCCGCAGTCTGGCAGCCTTCCGCGGACGGATTCCCGTACTGGCCATCTGCTACAAAGAGAAAACCATGCGCCACCTGGCCCTCAGCTACGGTGTGGAGGCCATGTACATGCCCGAACTTTCCAATGGTCAGGAGTATTACTTCGTCGCTCTGCGCAAGTTGCTTTCCGAGGGTGTGATCGGCAGTGACGACATGGTGGCCTACCTCAGCAGCGGCAAAGCAGGAACGAGCACCAGTTTTCTGGAAATCAACAAGGTGAACGACGTACTGAAGTATGCCGGCGAAACCGTACTGCCCAACGCCAACCGCTATCTTTAATAGAGCAGATCCAAGACAACACTGCCCACAGCACCCAGCACATCGCGGCTGATGGCATCGGGGGTGTCGTGCGTCGTATGCCAGGTAGCCGGAAAACCGCCGTCGTAATGAATAATGTCGATGCAGGGAATACCGGCCAACCGGTTGATGTAGTAGTGGTCATCAATGATGGATCCTCCCCCGCCTTCGGCGAATAAAGCGCCATACCCCATTTCGGCCGCCCTTTCCCACACCTTCTGCGCCACCGCGGGAGCAAAATAGGCAGACACCGCGTCCTTACGGAAAACGGCGTTCTTGTCGCCCACCATGTCGAGCAGAATGCCATAGGCTGCCTTGTAGCCGGTCAGCTTGGCCTGCTGCGCCCAATACTGTGATCCCAGGCAGAAGCTGTTCTCCTCTTCGGAAATGCCATAATCCTCCGCATCGAACAGCACAATGTCAACGCCCACCTTAGGGCTTTGCAAACCGAGGTTGCGCGCTATTTCAAGCAGAACCGCCACACCGCTGGCACCGTCGTTGGCACCCAACAGGGGCGCACGCACCCGCTCAGGGTCCGGATCCTCATCCGACCAGGGACGCGAATCCCAATGGGCACACAAGAGGACCCGGTTCTTCGCAGCCGGCAGATACGAAGCCGTAATGTTGGTACAGTCGAGCAGGGTACCGTCCCAGGCTTTCAACTGGCAGGATTGTTCGGAAACCACCGCACCATATAGCTTGAGTTGGGCGGTCAGGTAGGCCTTGCACGCCGCATGGGCCGGGCTGTTCGGGCAGCGGGACCCCAGGGAGGTCTGGTCCGTGAGACGGGCGAAACACGAATCGGCCGAAAAGACCGGATGACCGGCTTTCGCCACCACGGTCACCTGTTCCTGCTGCCGTCCTTCCGACGAATCGGCGGTCGTATGACAGGCTGTCAGCAGCGCCAACAGCAAAGGGAGCGTCATGAGTTTTTTCATATCTTTCTGTCTTTCCATTGATTCGGAATCAAAAGGCGGATCAGCACCGCCAACACATAGCAGGGATACAGCACCTGTGCCACCGGGAACCAGTACAACAACCGCTCCTGCCGGAAAAAACGGGCGGCGGGCCACAGAACCATCCCATTGGCCGCCGCTACCGGCAGCCACAGCCAACCTATCCGCGGATCCACCCACATCCATCCCACAGCGCCAAGCAGCACACACTGTGTCAGCAGCACCAGAATGGCCGTTGCCAGCATTCCGGCATCCTTGTAGCGCCTCGACTTGCCCGCCCATCTGGCCCGCTGCGAAAGGAATTCCCCAACACCGACGGGTGTCTTTGTTCGCACCAGGGATTCCCGATGGCCGGCATAGGCGACCGGCACGCCCGATGCCTTCAGCGCCCCCAACAGGAATTGATCATCCCCGCCGGCCTCGCTCCACTCCAGCTTTGCGGCAGCCTGCAACCACGCCTCACGACGGACCAGCAGATTGGCGCCACTGCACATGACCGGATGTCCGAGTCCTGCTGTACCGGCTGTCACCGCCGACAGGCTGAGGTACTCCAACGCCGCCAGCGGCATCCCCTCCATCCGAACCGGTCCAATTACCAATCCTGCATCCTGCTGCAACGCCGTCTGTACCATACTGCGCAGCCAGTCGGCATCCATACGGCAATCCGCATCGGTCGTGAGCACATATCCGCCTTGAGCGGCTTGAACACCGGTCAGCAACGCTGCTTTCTTTCCCTCTGCCCGGGCACTCAACACCCGGATCCGGGCATCGCAGCAGGCCTGCAACCGTTCCCAGGTCCGGTCGGTACTATGATCGTCAACCAGAATACATTCGTAATCGGTATAATCCTGCTGCAGCAAACACTGCACCAAGGACTCCACCTGCGCCTCCTCATTGCGTAAGGGCACCACAACGCTCACCCGGGGAGTCTGCATCGTCCGTACAACGGAATGCCTCCGCCAAACCCGGTGGCCACCGTAGGCACAAAGCAGCATCAACAGCGCATAACATCCTACTATACAAGCAGCAAGGAGCATTCTACACCATGGTTTTGCCACACAAGGTCATAACGAAACCCACCAAAGCTATCAGGAAAATCAGCCCTCCGGTCACCTTGTTGATGATCCACAGACCGCGGATGTTGACTTTATCGTGAAAAATGCTCGCCAACAAGGTGATGGAAAACCACCAGGAAGCGCTTCCCGCAAATACGGAGACCACACCGAGCAGAATCTGGTACCAGGGCGCATCGTTCGAGAGGAAGGTGAACTGGGCGAAAATGCCCAGAAAAACGAAGATCATCATCGGATTGCTCAAGCAAAGCAGAAAAGCCGAAATGAAATCCTGGAAATAGTTGGATCCGCTGTCCTTGGGCTTTTGCAAATGTGCTGCGGGATTTTTGAAAAAAATGTAGATGCCGTAGCCCAGGATGACCATCATACCGACAGCCTGGATCAGGAGCGTGTGGGCGTTGACGAAATCAATGACAAACGAAAGTCCGAAAAGGGCGATCAGGGCATAAACACTATCGGAGAACGCCGCTCCCAGACCGGAGGAGAATCCATGCCAATGCCCCTTTTGCAGAGAGCGCTGCAGGCACATCAAGGCAATCGGCCCCACCGGAATGGAGGCAATCAGACCGATTAAAAAACCGGTTACCGCATTGTCTATGTAAATGTTGTGAAGCACAGAAACAATTCTTGAATGCAAATATCCGCAATTTTTCCCATTTTGTGGCAAAGAAAAAGCGAATTTCTCGTACTTTTGCACTCATGATGCGCAAGTGCTACTTCATTTCCGACGCCCACCTGGGTTCCCTGGCCTTTGACAACGACCGCGAACGGGAACTCAAACTGTGCCGTTTCCTGACCTGGGCGGCGCAGGACGCCACCGATATTTTCCTGATGGGTGACATCTTCGACTTTTGGTACGAATACCGCTATGTAGCCCCCAAAGGCCATGTACGCCTGCTGGGTTGCCTGGCCGGCATTGCCGACCGCGGTGTCAGACTGCACTTCTTTATCGGCAACCACGACATCTGGACCTACGGCTACCTGGCCGACGAAATCGGCATGACAGTCTATCGTGACAGCGTCGTGACCGACATCAATGGTTTCCGCTGTTTCCTGGCGCACGGCGACCGGACCGGCTACCGTCCCTGGTCGCTGCGTCTGACACACGCCTTTTTCCACAGCAACTGGATCCGCCGTATCTACAACACCATCCACCCCTGGTTCAACTATTCCTTCGGACTGGCCTGGTCGCGCTACAACCGCAGGCACAAACACCGGCAGGACGGTGCCCAATACCTGGGAGAGGACCGGGAGTACCTTGTGCAGTTCGCCAAGAACTACGACCGGGAGCACATTGATTTCTTCATCTTCGGCCACCGTCACGTCATGCTCGACCTACAGCTTACCGAAGGCCGGCGGGTGGTCTATCTGGGAGACTGGATTGACAAATTCTCGTACGGAGTACTTGACGAAACCGGGTTCCGCCTGGAGATTTGGGAAGAGTAAGGCAGAAGATTTTTGATTTTTCTCCTGCATTTTTTTGTTTTTTCCAAAAATACAACTACCTTTGCAGTCCCAAACGGTGCCATAGCTCAGTTGGTAGAGCAAAGGACTG
>JAGDAS010000144.1 GCA_017959385.1 Paludibacteraceae bacterium | reverse complement strand
CCCCCCCAGTCCGCCTCCTGCACTTCCGTGCCGAAGAAGTCGGACAGGAAATCCCGTATGCCTGTCAGGCTGGTTCCTTCACCTGAAATATAAACGGGCATTCCGGCTTCCAGGAAGCGTTGGAGTTTTTCACGTAGCGGCGAAAGCATGGTTTGGAGTTCCGTTTGAATGTATTGCGACAGTTCGCTCTTGCGCATGGAACCCTCTCCTACCCGGAAGCGGAGTTCGTCGATCGGGGTGACGGCACTGCCTGCTCTACGCAGAATGGTTTTTGCCTCCTGAAGGGTGGCACCACGGGCGGTCAGCATATCCGTGACGGTCTGCAGGATGCTCCTGCCGAGCATGGTTTGTTGTGCGCATTGACCGTTTTTGACGATGACCACCCCCATGGTACTGTAGCCCAGGTCAAGCAAAAGCGTGTTGCTTTTGCCTTTGGAGCTGACGGGCAGCATGCGTTCCACGGCCTGCATACCGCCGGTTGACGGCGTCAGATTGACGGCGGTTGCGGAGGCGATTTTTCTCATCTCCTCCATCAGGGATTTGCGCTCAACGGCGAATTTTTCGGATGTACCGATAAGTAGGGGGGCGGTGTAGTAAGCCTGATTCAGGAGAATGTGAAAATGCTTTTCGACGGTCTCCTTGGTTTTGCGGATCTGTTCGGTCAGTTGTCCTGCATCGACAATCCGGTTGACCTTGCAGCCGCATATCGGGGCGGATTGATAGTACAGAACATTGACTTTGTCCTGTTCGCATACACCCAGGGCAAAGTTCAGATAGTGGTTGCCGATTTCAAATACGGCGGTAGCGCTGGTAATGACAGGTGCATTCATAAGTCAGCGGATTTAGGGGGTTGGATTTCATTTTTTCGCGCATACAGGAGCCCGTCATAGGCTACGTTGACCGACCGGTAGCGGTCGTCCAGTCCTTCGTCCGGGTATTGGCTCAACCAAGCATAAACGGTCTGCATTTTGCGGACGTAGTCCGACAAGTCGCCCAGTTGGATTTCCTTTACCCCCCGGCAGGTCACCAAAGTCACTTCACCGGCATCGTCCACACAGATTTCTCCGATGTGTGCCGCCCAGAATTCGTGTGTGCTGATGTAATGAACCAGGTCGTACAGTTCGCCGCAGGTTTGGAGGGTGTCCACATTGCCCGTTACAACCGGCAGGTTGGCGGTGAAGCGGTTGGAGGTGGGCATAATGGTACGCTGGTCGTCCACATAGTAGCTGCGCAGCGGAGTGATTACCCGGAATTGCGGACAACGCTGCCATACCTGGAGGTAAAGCGTGCCGTCCGTGCCGCGGAAGCATTCCGCACGTCTGACCAGGTTCATCTGACGGACCGTCTGCTCAATGCGCCGTGCATCGGCGATGCCGACAGTGCCTCCTACGGCTTGTACATGCTTGGATTTCAGATAATCCTGCAAGTCGGAACAGCGGACGAAATTGTACCGGCTCGAGTCTTCGACGGTGATGACCAGGTTCCGGCAGGGCGTGTCATCCTGACGGCCGCCCAGCCACCAGGCCGATGCCGTCAGGTAGCCCGCAATGATCAGCAGAGCCAGCAGTACTCCCGTCAGTTGAAGAATATGTCGTGTCTTGTCGTTCACCGTTGTTCCAAAGCTTTCTTAATTTCCGGAATCATTTGATCAATATCGCCGGCACCCAGGGTCAGCAGAATGTCGAACCGGGCCGTAGCCAGATGCTCCAGCAGGGTGTTCTTGGTGCACAGTTCCTTATGGTTCAATTTGATGTTTTTCAAGATCAGGTTGGACGTTACGCCTTTCATGGGTTTCTCCCGGGCCGGGTAGATGTCCAGCAACAATACTTCGTCCAGGGCGGAGAGGCTGGTGCCGAATTCTTTGGCGAAAGCCTTGGTGCGGCTGTACAGGTGGGGTTGGAAGATGCCGCAGATCCGTTTGCCCGGATAGAGCGCACGGATGGAGGCGATTGAAGCGGCGATTTCGTTGGGATGGTGGGCGTAGTCGTCGATGAGGACATAGCGGTCGTTCTTCAAATGCACGTCAAACCGGCGTTTGGTTCCCTGAAATCCTTCAATTCCCTTGCGCAGTGCCTCGTCGGAGGCGCCTTGCAGGTGGGCGGCGGCCATGGCGGCTACGGCATTCTCCACGTTGATCAGCACGGGTACACCCAGCGTTACTTTTTCGATGCGCCCCTGCGGATAGACAAAGTCAAACCGGATGGTTCCGTCTCCGACGCTCACCTGGTCGGCATAGAAGTCGGCTGTTTCGGTGCCGCTGTAGCTGTAGATGGTTACACCTTCGCCGACCCGCGGACTCAGTTCGATGCCTTTTTTCACCAGCAGGTTGCCGCCGTCCTGTATTCTGGCGGTAAATTCCGCAAAGCTGTCCAACAGAGCCGCCCGGTCACCGTAGATGTCGAGGTGGTCGGCGTCGGTGGCGGTGATGACGGCGGTTTTCGGCGAAAGCTGCAGGAAGGAACGGTCGAATTCGTCGGCCTCCACCACCACGGTTTCCGCATGGCGTGCCGTTACATAGTTGGAGTTGAAATTCTTGCAGATACCGCCCAGAAAAGCGTTGGTCTTCTGTTTGGTTTGCGAAAGGATGCAGGCCAGCATCCCCGACGTTGTGGTTTTTCCGTGACTGCCGGCCACACACAGTGCCTGGTATTGCCGGGTGATTTCGCCGAGCAGCACGGCACGTTTGATAACGCGGAACTTCCCTTTTCGGAAAAAGTCCAGCTCCTTGTTGTCGTCGGGGATAGCGGGCGTGTATACAACTGTGGTCTGCTCCGGATCCATAAAGGTGACTGGAATTCGGCTGATGTTGTCCTCGTAATGCACATCCATGCCTTCGGCCTGCAGACTGTCGGTCAGTTCGCTCTCCGTACGGTCGTAACCTCCCACTACGGCACCGTTCTGTTTGAGGAAGCGGGCCAGCGCGCTCATACCGATGCCGCCGATGCCCAGAAAGAAGTATTTGCCTGCCGGCTCTTTGGATGCGGGGGTTTCTTCCGGCAGATTTTCAGCAGCCTCGTCGGCGGCCTCTGCCGTTTGTCCGGCCTGCGCCGCTTCCGGCTCGGTCGTTTCGGCGGCTGGTTCCGTCTGTCCGTCTGTCATTTCAACGCCCAGCAATGCGGCGATTTCGCTCACGATGGTTTTGTCGGCTTCGGGTTTGGCGAAGTAGGCGATGTTGTCGCTGAGTGATTTCAGTTTGGCTTTGTCGGTCAGCAGTTTGTAGGCTGTCGGCACCAGTTGGAACAGCGCATCCGCATCGGCTACCATGACGGCGGCGTCTTTCTCCACCAGCGCCATGGCGTTCTTGGTCTGGTGGTCTTCGGCCACATTGGGCGAAGGTACCAGCAGGCAGGGTTTGTGCAGCAGGCTCAATTCGGAGATGGAGCTGGCTCCTGCCCGGGAAATCACCAGGTCCGCGATGCTGTAGGCCAAGTCCATACGGGCGATGAAGTCGGTGACAATCAGGCCGCGCGTGTGGTAAATATTGGTTTTTGCCTGTATGTCGGCGTAGTAATATTTGCCGGTCTGCCAGATGATTTGCAGTTCGTTGGCATGTGCGGTCAGGTAGCTGAGCCCTTTGAGCATGCTCTCATTGATGGTGCGGGCACCGAGGCTGCCACCGATGACCAGCAGCGTCTTCTTGCCGGGATCCAATTGAAAATGCGCATAGGCCTCTTTTTTCTTGTTCAGTCCCTGCAGTAATTGCTGGCGGACGGGGTTGCCGGTGAGTACGATTTTCTTTTTCGGAAAGAACCGTTGCATGTTGTCGTAGGCTACGCAGATTTTGCGGGCGCGCTTGGACAGCAGTTTGTTGGTGACACCGGCGTAGGAATTCTGTTCCTGGATCAGGGTGGGGATGTGCATGGATGCCGCCTGCCACAAGACGGGACCGCTGGCGTATCCGCCCACACCGATTACGATGTCCGGTTGGAAGTCCTTGATGATCTTTTTGGCCAGCCGCACGCTGCGGACGGCGTTGCGGATGACACCGATGTTGCGCGGGGTGAGCGAACGGTACAGTCCCTGGATGGGGAGCCCGACAATCTCGTAGCCGGCTGCGGGAACTTTTTCCATTTCCATACGTCCCAAGGCACCGACAAACAGGATGTTGACATCCTTCAGGTACTTTTTGCAGGCATTGGCAATGGACACGGCCGGGAAAATGTGTCCGCCCGTTCCGCCGCCACTGATGATGATGTTGATGGAATCTTTCATATTCATTGTTTTTTTTCTGTTTCTTCAGTCAAAGCGGTCGGGGTGTCCGCATCTTTCGGGTTGGCCGGCTCAATGGATTGGCTGATGTTGATCAGTATGCCGAAATACAGTGCGTTCATCATAATGGAGAATCCGCCCATGCTGATCAGCGGCAGCGGCTGTCCGGTTACCGGGCCGAGTTGTACGTTGACGCCCATGGCTACAAAGGCCTGCAACAGGATGAGACTTCCCAGACCGGTGATCATCAGCATGGGGTAGGGGCGTTCACATTTCCGCGCCATCCGGCCGCAGAGCATGAACAACCACAAGTAGAGGGTGGTAATCCAGCCTACGGCCCACCAGCCCCATTCCTCCACTGCGACGGCAAACACACAATCGGAATACGGAAGCTGCATGAATTCACGCCGGTGGCTGTTGCCGGGGCCGCAGGGGGTCTTGCCGTTGGCTACGGCCACCTTGCAGTTCATAATCTGCCGGTTTTTGTCGGTGAATTTCAATACTTCCTGTTCTTTTTCCTCTTGCTTGTCGCCCAGCAGGTTTTCCATACGGTGTTTCCAGGTCAGGGTGCGTCCCGGAAGTTTTTTGTCGGGTATTACCATGATCAGCAGCGCTCCAATCGTAATCCCGGTTGCTACAATGGCGATGCCCGTCCCCAGGTATTTCATGTCCACACGCCCTACATAAAGCACCAGCATGCAGACGACAAACAGGATGATGCTGGTTGACAAGTTTTGTACGGCGATGAGTGCGCAGAATCCTCCGATTACTCCGAACCAAGTAAAAAATCTTTTCCACGTCATAGACTGATCTTCCTGATAAAGGGTCAGTTGGTCGGCGAGGAACAGGATCAGTGCGAATTTGGTCACTTCGTTGGGCTGGAAGTCAATGGGGCCGATGCGGAACGAACGGATGGCACCGTTGACGGCCATGTCGGGGTTGTTCAATGTCAATGCGATCACGTAAAGCAATCCGCCCAGGGCGACGATACCGATGAACCACCAGGCTTTACGCCAGCGCCGGTAGGAAACCGCCTGCGCACACCACATAACGAAGAATCCGAACAGGATGTGCATAAAGTGGTGTTCGTAGGGCAGCAGGTAGTTGACCGGATGTCCGTACGCACGTTGCGCGATGGCGCTGAAGATAATGATCAGCGACGTAGCAAACAAGAGGACGGCAATGGTCCATAAGAGTTTGTTACCTGCAAACAGGTGCCTGAACAGTTGTTTGGTGTCGCCTTCCATGGTGTTTTTTTACAAATTGCGTACGCATTCTTTGAACAGTTCCCCCCGGTGCTCGTAATTCTTGAACAAGTCGAAGCTGGCACAGCGGGGCGAAAGGAGTACCGTGTCGCCTTTCTGTGCCATTTCGTAGCACGATTGGACGGCGGCGTCCATCGAGTCAACGCTTACATAGGGGATGCCCATGTTGCCGAAGAAACCGATGAGTTTGTGGTTGTCCGCGCCCATGAATACCAGCGCACGCACCTTACGGCGTACCAGTTCCTTGATTTCGTTGTAGTCATTGCCTTTGTCGGTTCCGCCCAGAATGAGCACCACCGGCGTGGTCATACTTTCCAACGCATACCAGCAGGAGTTGACATTGGTGGCTTTGGAGTCATTGACATACAGGACGTTCTTGACATAGGCCACTTTCTCCAACCGGTGTTCCACGCCTTCAAAATCCATCAGCGCCTCGCGGATCTGTTCATTTTTGATGAGCAGTGAGGAGGCTGACAGAGCGGCTGCCATGGAGTTGTACACATTGTGCGTGCCTTTGATCGGCAAGTCCGAAAGAGGCAGTGAAAGCGTGCCGAAGCGGGTGACCACCTGCAGACTATCGTTCTCCACATAGGCCGACACCTGATTGCTCTTTTTCAGCGAGAAAGGTTTCTTCTGTGCGGAGATGGTGTATTTCGACAATTCCTTTTGGATGATTTCGTCATCGTTCCAGTAGATGATGATATCGTCCTTGGTCAGGTTCTGGGTGATCCGCATTTTAGCATCAATGTAGTTTTGGAACTTGTGCTCGTAGCGGTCCAGATGGTCGGGCGTAATGTTGAGCAGTACGGCGATGTCGGCCTTGAAGTCGTACATGTTGTCGAGTTGGAAACTGCTGAGCTCAATCACGTAGTAGTCAAAATGCTGCGTGGCGACCTGCAGGGCGAAACTCTTCCCGACATTTCCCGCCAGGCCCACATTGCATCCGGCCTTCTGCAGAATGTGGTAGGTGAGCATGGTGGTGGTGGTTTTGCCGTTGCTGCCTGTGATGCACACGGTTTTGGCGGTGTTGTACCTTCCGGCGAATTCGATTTCGGAAATGACCGGAGTGCCCAGCGCCATGAGTTTCTGAATGATGGGCGCGTGCGTGGGAATGCCCGGACTCTTTATAACTTCGTCCGCTTCCAGAATGCGCTGTTCGCTGTGCATGCCTTCCTCCCATTCAATGCCATAGCTGTCCAACTGGGCCTTGTAACGGTCCTGGATGTGCCCTTTGTCGGAAAGGAAGACGTCAAATCCCTTTACCTTCGCGAGTACCGCGGCACCTGCGCCGCTCTCGCCTCCGCCTAATATGACTATTTTTTTGTTCATTTTTCCGTGGGTTCTTATCGGATTTTCAATGTTAATATCGTGATGATGGCCAGTGCGATACCGATAATCCAGAAGCGGATGACGATTTTGGATTCGGGTATGCCCTTTTTCTGAAAATGATGATGCAGCGGTGCCATCAGGAAAATGCGTTTCCCTTCGCCGGTCTTCTTTTTCGTATATTTGAAATAGCCTACCTGCAGCATGACGGACAAGTCCTCAATCAGGAAAATGCCGCAGAGGATGGGCAGGAGCAGTTCCTTGTGCACCAGAATGGCGAAAACACCGATGATACCGCCTATGGTCAGACTTCCGGTGTCGCCCATGAACACCTGGGCCGGGAAGGAGTTGTACCAGAGGAATCCCACCATGGCACCCATAAAGGAGCAGGCGTAGATGACCAGTTCCTCGCTGCCCGGGATAAACATGATGTTCGGGTATTGTGCCATGCCGATGTGGCTCGAAACATAGGCGAAGACGCCCAAAGTGGCTCCGATCACCGCCGAGGTGCCTGCCGCCAGTCCGTCCAGTCCGTCGGTCAGGTTGGCCCCGTTGGAGGTGGCGGTTACGATGAAGATGGTTACCAATACGAACAGGATCCAGGCTCCGGCCTGTTTGTGCCTGCCCATGAATTGGGTGAAGAAGGCATAGTCCAGATTGTGGCCCTTGACAAACGGAATGGTCGTAATGGTTGATTTGTGGGCGATGGTTCCCGGATTTTCGGCTTCGACCTGGATCTCGGCCTTGCTTACCTGGTGTACGTTCTCAATCACTACGGCTTCCGGACTCATGTAGAGGGTAAAGCCGACGATGAGTCCGGCCAGCACCTGTCCCAGGATTTTGAACCGGCCGTTGAGTCCGTCCTTGTTCTTGCGGAACACCTTGATGTAGTCGTCAAGGAATCCGATTGTACCGAACAACAGCGTGGTGACCAGCATGAGCAGCAGGTAGATGTTGCGCAGCCGTCCGAACAGGAGGCAGGGTAGGATGATGCTCAGGATGATGATGCCTCCACCCATAGTCGGGGTTCCCTTTTTGCTGTACTGTCCTTCCAGATCCAGGTCGCGGATGGTTTCACCGATCTGTTTTTTCTGCAGGAAGCGGATGATGTGCTTGCCGAAAATCATGGCGATGGCCAGCGAGGTAATCAGTGTCAGTGCGGCCCGGACCGACACATAACCGAGCAGGCCCGCTCCCGGCAGGTTGAACGCTTGGTCTAGATAACGGAACAGATAGTAGAACATGGCTATTGTTTGCTTGGTTTGAACAGTTTCTCAATGATTTCTTTGTCGTTGAAGGGGTGCTTGACTCCTTCAATCTCCTGATAGGTTTCGTGCCCTTTGCCGGCAATCAGGATGATGTCGCCCTCACCGGCCAGTCGGGCGGCGGTACGGATGGCCAGCTCCCGGTTCTCGATGACCAGTACTTGATTCATCTCGTCGGCATCGAATGCGGCGGTCATATCGGCCAGGATGTCGGCGGGTTTCTCAAAGCGCGGGTTGTCACTGGTAAGGATGAGTGTGTCGCTTTCGGCAAATGCCTGACGTGCCATCAGCGGTCGTTTCCCTTTGTCGCGGTTGCCGCCACAGCCAACCACCGTTAGGACTTTCCCTTTGCTTTTGCCTGTGGTGAGTACCTGACGGATGGTGCCCAGCACGTTTTTCAGGGCATCGGGTGTGTGCGCGTAATCCACAATGGCGGTTTTGCCGCCGCCCCGTACACATTCAAAACGTCCGGCTACGGGATGCAGTGTGCTGAGCAGCACCAGCGCGTCGTCACGATCCAGACGGAGCAGTTGGGAGGCACCGTATATGGCCAGCAGGTTGGAGGCATTGAATTCGCCCACGAGCGGAACCGTCACTTCCCGGCCGTTGATCTGCAGGGTCATGCCGTCGAACGAACTCTCCAGCAGTTTGCCCTTGTAGTCGGCCAGGGTACGCATGGAGTAGGTGTATCGGTTGGCCTGCGTGTTCTGCAGCATCACCTTACCGTTCTTGTCGTCCAGATTGGTAAGTGCGAAGGCGGTGGGGGGCAGGTCGTCAAAGAATTTCTTTTTGGCGCGCAGGTAGTTGTCAACCGTTTTGTGATAATCCAAGTGGTCGCGGGTCAGGTTGGTGAAGATGCCGCCGTCGAAGGCGATGCCTGCAATGCGGCGTTGTACAACGGAATGGGAGCTCACCTCCATAAAGACGTATGCGCAGCCCGCATCGGCCATACGGCCCAGCAGCGCCTGCAATTCCAACGGATCGGGGGTGGTGTGCGTACTGGGCACCGCTTCGCCGTCCACATAATTACATACGGTCGAGAGCAGTCCGGCCTTGTAACCGGCTTTGCGCATCAGTTGATAGAGCAGCGTCGCGATGGTGGTTTTGCCGTTGGTGCCCGTGACACCGACCACAATCATCCGCTCCGACGGATAATCGTACCAGGCGGAGGCCAGCAGACCGAGGACTTCGGCGCTGTCATCCACTTCAATCCAGGTCACTTCCGACGGCAACCCGGCGGGAACGTGTTCGGCCACTACGGCGGTGGCACCCTGCTGTACCGCTTTGTCGATGAAGTCATGCCCGTCCGCGCCGGTGCCTTTGACCGCGACAAACAGGTCGCCGGCCGCCACCTTGCGGGAGTCGGCCACCAAGGCATGTACCTCCTTGTCAAGGCTTCCGTGTGCCTTTGCCTGGGGAATGTATTCCAATAAGGTGCTCAGTGTCTTCATTGCAGTGTGAGTGTTATGGTTTCTTGTGGTTGCGGACATTCGCCGACAGCGACAGATTGGCTGACCACCCGTCCCTGTCCCTGCAGTTTGACCCGCCAGCCGGACCGTTCCAGTTGGTACAGGGCCTCCCGGGCGGTTCTGCCGGTCATGTCGGGCATGACTGCGCAGGATTGGGAGGGCAGACTGTGCCGCTCCTCCTCCTGGCATTCGCGCAGACGCTCACGTCCCTGCTTGAGCGTCTTCCGGTCCACTTCGGCCGTTTGGTTCTGCAGGGCGTAGGCCCGTTCGGCGACGGTTCGGAATACACCGCCGCAGATGCGGCCGGCACTCGAAACCCGGGGGCGTCTGATATATACGATGCAGGAGTATTCGGGATGGTCGGCCGGGAAATAGCCGCAGAAGGTGATGTTGTGTTTGGGACGGCCGTCCTCGCCGGTCAGTTTCTGTCCGCCCGTCTGGATTTGGGAGGTGCCTGTTTTCCCTGCGATTTCAAACAGCGGGGTGTTGACCGCCTTGGCCGTGCCGTGGGTTACGACCCGGCGCAGCATGCTTTGGATTTCGCCCAATGTCTTGGGCTGGCATATTTGCTGGTTGACCACCTCGGTCGGGAAGGTGCGTATGGTATCGCCGTCGCGCAACATGGCGTTGACCAGTTTGGGTTTCACCATCCGGCCGTTGTTGGCGATGGCGTTGTAGAACATCAGTGTATAGATGGGCGGCACGTTGACCTCGTAGCCGATCGAGGTCCAGGGCAGGGTGGTCCTGGCCCAGGTTTTGTCTGTGCTTTCTTTGATTTTTACGCTTCCGTGTCCGGGAATCTCCAAACTCAATGCCTGGTCCAGCCCGGTGCGGTGGATGCCGTCGATGTACTGCTGCGGACGGTTCCGGTATTTTTCCTCAATAATGCGCGACACGCCTACATTCGAGGATTGGGCCAGAATGTCGGGAACGCTGATCACGCCGTTGGCATGGGTGTCGTTCATCCACGAACCGTAGAAGTTGTACCGGCCGTTGCCGGTGTCCACCCGGTAGGTGGTGTCAATGACACCGTCGTCCAGCGCCACCATCAGCGACACCGTCTTGAAGGTCGATCCCGGTTCGATTTCGTCGCCGAAAGCCACATTGCGCGCCTCGATGTATCGGCCGTCGTTCTGCCGCACCAGATTGCTGATGGCTTTGATTTCGCCCGTTTGGCATTTCATGAGTACAATGGTGCTGCATTCGGCATCCTCCGCCTGCAGTGCCTGCAGAAGCGCTTTGTAGGCGGTTTCCTGCAAATCAATATTGATCGTGGTGGCCAGATCCACTCCGTTGACGGCGGGTTGGGTGATGATATCCGTCCGTTTGCCGGCCACCCAACGGTTGATCTTCAAACCGGGGTGTCCTTGCAGCGAATCGTTGTAGAACAGTTCCAACCCGTTTTTTCCGGCATTGCTTGCTCCATATACGTCACCGATGGTGCGTGATGCCAGCGGTTTGAACGGCCATACGCGGCGGCTGCGTTCCTCGGTCGAGAGTCCGCCTTGCACGGCACCCCGTTTCAGAATGGGAAAGTCCGAGATGCGCTGCAGCTCCAGGTAGGAGATTTCGCGCTGGATGAGGCGGTAGTGCGCTTTGTGGCTGAGAAAGGCCTGGCGCATTTCCCTTTCCAGCGTGCGTGCGGGTTTCTCGTGGAAGACTTCGGCCAGGCTGTCGGCCAATGCGCCTACTTCGTGCTCGAAATAGCTGAGGTCGCTCTCTTTTGGGTTGAAAGGCGTGCGGAGACCTTCCACACGCATATCCATGAACACCTTATAGAAAGGCAGGGAGGAGGACAGCATTTTGCCGTCATCGGCATACAGATTGCCCCGGCGGGCGGGGATGGTATCCTCTTTGATCCGTTCGTGCCGTGCCCCCAGTGCACGCAGTTCGTCACCCTCTTCGTACATCAGCACGGCGGTGCGGTAGGGAATGAGGCAGAAGAGGAACAGGAACAGCAGGGCGACCAAGGAGAAGCGGAGCATCATGTCCTGGCGCACCTTCAGGTGCAGCCGTGGTACAATGAACGCCATGACAATGCCGATGAGAAGCAGACCGGTTACTATGATGATGAGCACAATTTTCATGGCTTCAGCTTAATGTGTTTGGGTGGATCCTGTACAAAATGCAGGTCCAGTTCCTGTTCCTTCATCAACCGGATGATGCGGTCCTCACGACCTTCACTGAGCAGGTCGGCTTCGGTCAGCATTTCAATGTAGCGTTCCTTCTCCAATTGCTCCTGCAGTTGGTCGATCTTCTTGAATTGTCTTTCGCACTGGATGCGGTTGTCCATATAGGTGAGCATATAGGCCAGCGTGATGAACACGATCCATACCAGTTTGCTCATATAGCCTTTGCCCAGAATGCTCCCGTCCAGCACGTCTCGGAACGATGTGCTGCGCAGGTCGGCGAATTCCTCCTTGCCGAACGCTTTCTCCCATATGGATTCCTGTCCGCTCATAGTTTGACAGCCGTTCGTAATTTGCCGCTTCGTGCGCGCGGGTTGGACTCCACTTCCTGCGGCGATGCGGTCGTCATTTTGCCGACAGGCTTGAGGCGGACCATCCGGTTGCCGTAGAAATCCTGTTCCACTTTGCCGGTGAAATTGCCGGACTTCATATAGTTCTTGACCAGGCGGTCTTCCAATGAATGGTAGGTGATGACACACAGACGGCCGCCCGGTGCCAGGGCGGGTGCGGTGGCCAACAGCATTTGCTTGAGCGCGCCCATTTCGTCGTTCACCTCGATTCGAAGTGCCTGGAAGATGCGGGCCAGTTCTTTCTTGTCCTCTTTGGGCAGTTGGCCGCGGAGTACTTCGCAGAAGGCGGAGATCGTGTCAATCGGCTGCTCGGTGCGTGCATTGACAACGGCTTTCGCCAAACGGCGCGATTGCTCCACCTCACCATAATAATAAAGCACGTCAGCCAGTGCCTCTTCGCTGTATTCGTTCACGACCTTCCAGGCCGTCAGCGTCGAACGTTGGTTCATACGCATGTCAAGCGGTCCGTCGAAGCGGAAGGAGAATCCGCGTTGCATTTCGTCGAAGTGGTGGGAGGATACTCCCAGGTCGGCCAGAATGCCGTCCACCGGGCCGGTTTGGTAGAACCGCAGGAAGTTCGCCAGGTAGCGGAAGTTGCTCTGTACGAAGGTTAGACGCAGGTCGTCTGGTACATTCGGCAGCACGTCGCGGTCTTGATCGAAACTGTACAGGCGGCCTTTCGGCGAAAGCCGTTCCAAAATCGCACGTGAATGCCCGCCTCCGCCGAACGTGAGGTCCACGTAGGTACCGTCGGGCTTGATGGCCAAGCCTTCCATGCTTTCCTGCAACATGACGGGTACGTGGTAATTCTCCATGATTGTCGTATATCAGATAGCGAGGAGTCAATTCCCTTCAAACGTCCTCTTGCCCCTTCGCAATCATTTTCATTCTTTTTCCTTATCTGCCATCAGCTGTTCCAGGGAAGCGGCGAACTCTCCGGTGGGCAGGAACTGCCGCTCCACTTGGTTGACCGGCCACAGTTCGATGGTGGTGTCGCAGCCCACAAAGCGTACGTCACTGTCAAACCCGCCTTCCGTCAGATAGCGGCGCGGAATCAACATGCGGCCGTTGTCCTCCAACTCAATGCGGTCGGCTTCGGCCACAAATTGGCGGAACACCTGCTCCTCGCGA
Source organism: Paludibacteraceae bacterium (assembly GCA_017959385.1). GTDB lineage: Bacteria > Bacteroidota > Bacteroidia > Bacteroidales > Paludibacteraceae > Enterocola. The sequence continues at coordinate 2,236 of JAGDAS010000144.1, read as the reverse complement.
CGGTTGAACCGGTTCAGCTTGCGTCGCAGCACCTCAATCATTTCCTCCCAGGTGGCTTCCGGATAGAGTACCAAACAGTTGCTGAACAGCCCTTTGCGCAATACAAACACCTTGGCGTCGTCGAGTTGGCGGCGTAGCGCAGCCGGCATGAACACCCTTCCTTTGGTGTCCAGTTTGGCGTCTATATTTCCGATCAGTGACGGCATGCGGTCCGGTTTTTGTATAATTCGGGGGTAAAATTACAGCGTTTTACGACACTTTGCAACTTTTTTCCCCACTTTCCTCCACTTTTTTATTAACAATTATGCGGTGTGCAAAGAGAAAATTCCCTTCAGTGCATTTGAACACAAAGAATTATGTTATCTTTGCGTACATAATTGAAACCGATGGATCGTCCGCAGGTTATGCGCATCGATGTGCGCGCCCTATTGAAGCAAAAGTTGAAGCGGGAGCCCTCCCGTTTGCTGGTTTGGCTGGTTCGCAAACTGGTCAAACAGGATTGGTATAACGAGGCCCTGCAGGCTATCGGACCCGTTGAGGGAGTGGATTTTATGGTGGGCGGACTCCGGTATATGCAGATCCGCTTGGATTTGCGGGGTGCAGAGCATCTGCCCGCCCCGGGCACCCGTTGCACATTTGTCTGCAACCATCCGCTGGGCGGAGCCGATGTGCTGGCGGCGGTTACGGCGGTAGGCCCCCGGTATCCCGAGGGATTGCTTGTGCCGGCCAACGACATGCTGGGCATTGTCCCGGCGCTGCGGCCGCTCATCATCCCGGTCAACAAGGTGGGCGGACAGTCGCGGTCCCTGTCGGAGCGCATCAACGACGCTTTCGCCTCCGATACCCAGCTCATGTTCTTCCCTGCGGGTAAAGTTTCGCGACAGCACCGCGACGGCATTTACGACGATGCCTGGCAGAAGAACTTTGTGGTCAAGTCGGTGGCCTGGCGACGGACGGTCGTGCCCATCCACATTGAGGCACGCAATTCGCGTTGGTTCTATTGGATTGCCAAGTGGCGGACGCGGCTCGGCATCCGCTTGAACCTGGAGATGATGCTTCTGCCCCGCGAGGTGTGCAACCAGAAGGGCAAAACCATCCGGGTTACGGTCGGACAACCGATTCCCTATACTGAATTTGATGCATCGCGTACCCCCATGCAATGGGCGGAGGAAGTCCGCCGCCGGGTGTATGCGCTTTCCAGATAACACTGCCTATGGAAGCAATCATACCTCCTGTTGACAGGGCCCTGCTCAAGGCGGAGCTGACGCCCGACAAATTCCTGCGCGACACCAACAAGGCCGGCAATCAGATCTATGTGACTACGGCTGCGGCTTCGCCCGTGATTATGCGCGAAATCGCCCGTTTGCGCGAGACAGCCTTCCGGCTGGCCGGAGGAGGCGGCGGGAACAGCCTGGACATGGATCAGTATGACACCATGGATGTGCCCTACAAGCAGCTCTTTGTCTGGGACCCGGATGCCGAGGAGATCCTGGGCGGTTATCGTTTCATCTGCGGTCCGGACATCCGTTTGGATGCCCAGGGACAGCCCGTGCTGAGCACTGCCGAGATGTACCGTTTCTCCGACCGTTTTATTACGGAATATCTGCCCTATACCATTGAGTTGGGGCGCTCCTTTGTCCATCCCGACTACCAGTCGTCGAAGATGGGGGCCAAGAGCCTCTTTGCCCTCGACAACCTGTGGGACGGTCTGGGTGCTATGACGGTGCTCATGCCCGATATGAAGTACTGCTTTGGCAAAGTGACCATCTATCCGCAGTACAACAGCGTGGCGCGCGAGCTGATTTTCGGCTTTCTCCGCAAATTCTTCCCGGATCCGGAAGAGCTGGTGACACCGCATACGCCGTTCCCCGTACGCATGACACCTGCCGAGGCCGATGTGCTTTTCCCCGATCCGGATCTGCGCACCAGTTACCGGCAGCTCAACAGAATGGTGCGTGAACTGGGGGTCAACATCCCGCCTTTGGTGAATGCCTATATGGGGCTTTCGCCCAACATGCGGACGTTCGGTTTTGCCGAATACGAGGATTTCGGCCATCTGATCGAATTCGCCATCAGCATTCCGCTCGACGATATTTACGAGGAGAAGAAAAAGCGGCACATTGAGTCTTTTATGCGGCGCGACCGGGTGGGAAGGTTTATTCTTAACATTTCCAAAAGACTGATAAAGAGATAGTTGACAATTTTTTCTATGTTATAGAGCACAATTCTATAACCT
>JAGDAS010000143.1 GCA_017959385.1 Paludibacteraceae bacterium | reverse complement strand
AGTCCATGCCGGCCAAAGACCGCATGGCCATTGAGCGCGTGCAGATGAATGAATTGGACGGCGAGTACCGCAGCCACAATACGGAAGAAGTGAACCAAGGCCTGACCAAAGAGCAGGCACTGACCGAAGCCAAGCGCTGCCTCGACTGCGCCAAACCGGGTTGTATGGAAGGCTGCCCCGTAAGCATCAACATCCCCTCCTTTATCAAGAACATTGAGCGTGGCGAGTTCCTCAAGGCCGCCCAAGTGCTCAAAATGACTTCGGCCCTGCCCGCTGTCTGCGGACGCGTATGCCCCCAGGAGAAGCAGTGCGAAAGCCAGTGCATCCACATGAAAACCGGCAAGAAGCCCGTGGCCATCGGCTCCCTGGAGCGCTTCGCCGCCGACTACGAGCGTGAGAGCGGCCAGATCGCCCTGCCCGAGTGCGCTCCCGCCAACGGCATCAAAGTAGCGGTGGTCGGTTCGGGTCCCGCCGGACTTTCGTTCGCCGGCGATATGGCCAAGAAAGGCTACGACGTCACGGTGTTCGAGGCCCTGCACGAAATCGGCGGTGTGCTGAAGTACGGCATCCCCGAATTCCGTCTGCCCAACAAGATTGTGGATGTAGAGATCAACAACCTCGAAAAGATGGGGGTTCACTTTGTCAAGGACTGCATTGTGGGCAAGACCATCAGTTTCGATGACATCAAGGAACAAGGCTTCAAGGGTATGTTCGTCGCTTCCGGTGCCGGTCTGCCCAACTTTATGAATATCGAGGGAGAGAACCTCATCGGCGTGATGTCGTCGAACGAGTACCTGACGCGTGTCAACCTGATGGGTGCCGCCAAAGACGACTTCGACACGCCGGTGCTCAAAGGCAAACGTGTGGCGGTGATCGGCGGTGGCAACACCTCGATGGACTCCGTACGTACGGCCAAGCGTCTGGGTGCCGAACTGGCCATGATTGTTTACCGCCGCAGCGAGGAGGAAATGCCCGCCCGTCTGGAGGAGGTGCACCATGCCAAGCAGGAAGGTGTTGAATTCCGCACCCTGCACAACCCGATCAAGTACATCGGCGACGAGAAAGGCCGCGTCAAGCAAATGGTGCTCCAAAAGATGGAACTCGGCGAGCCCGACGCCTCCGGACGCCGCAAGCCGGTAGCCATCCCCGGTGCCATCGAAACGATCGACGTGGATACGGTCATCGTCAGCATCGGTGTGTCGCCCAACCCGCTCATTCCGCGCAGCATCAACGGCCTGGAGGTTTCCCGCAAGGGCACGATCGTAGTCAACGACGACATGCAGAGTGCCATTCCGATGATCTTCGCCGGCGGTGATATTGTACGCGGCGGCGCCACGGTTATCCTGGCCATGGGCGACGGTCGTCACGCAGCGCAAGCTATGGACAATTATTTACACCAATAAATTATGAAGAAAATCAAAATCGCCATTGTCGGTTACGGCAACATCGGCAAATTCTCGCTCGAGGCGGCACAGGCCGCTCCCGACATGGAGGTTTGCGGTGTGGTACGCCGTGCCGCATCGGTAGCATCCAACGAACCGGAACTGCAGGGCATCAAGGTCGTAAGCGACATCGATGACCTCGGCCCCGTGGACGTGGCTGTACTCTGCGGCCCGTCGCGCATGATTCCGGACATGGCAGAGCCCCTGCTGAAAAAGGGGATTCGGACGGTTGACAGTTTTGACATCCACAGTGAGGTATGGAATGCCGTGCAACGCCTGGACGCAGCGGCCAAGGCCGGCAAAGCCGCCGCGATTGTCTCGGCCGGCTGGGATCCGGGTACCGACTCGGTGGTACGCACGCTGCTGCAAGCCATGGCACCCAAAGGCATCACCTACACCAATTTCGGTCCGGGTATGAGTATGGGGCACTCGGTGGTGGCCCGTTCGAAGGCGGGTGTGAAGAATGCGCTTTCGATGACGATTCCCGTAGGTACCGGCCTGCACCGCCGCATGGTGTATGTGGAACTGGAGCCGGGTGCCAAGTTGGAGGAGGTAGCCCAGGCCATCAAGACCGACGACTACTTCGCCCACGATGAGACGCACGTAATCCAAGTGGACAGCGTGGATGCGGTTAAGGATATGGGACATGGGGTGCTGTTGGAGCGCAAAGGGGTTCGCGGCAAGACGCAGAACCAGCGCTTCTCCTTCACCATGTCGATCAACAATCCGGCACTGACCGCCCAGATTCTGATTGCCTGTGCCCGTGCGGTGGTGAAGCAGCCGGCCGGCGCTTACGTGCTGCCCGAAATCGCTCCGATGGATCTGCTTCCCGGCGACCGCGGGCAACTGATCCGGAGCCTCGTATAACACATACGGACTCTTCCAAAAACAAAGGGATGTCATAGCAGCATCCCTTTGTTTTTTTTTGTTAAAATATGTTAAAAAAAAAATCAACTTACCTAAAATTTCGTAATTTCGCATCCCAAACTACGAAGTTCGCCACACTAAACCCATATACGTACAACTAGAAGTAAAACAAACCAACGCCGTGATACCATTCAGAATCAAAAAATTTGTCATTACATTTATATTATTTGCAATCAATATACTCACCAGTCAGGCCGTCACATTCTCGGAAGAGGGAAATGCGATGGGAAGCGTCAAAGCCTACGCCCCGGTATTGCGGGGAGGCGGGGAAACACCGTTAACCTGCCCGTTCTGTGGCTCGAGCGATATTGACACCAGCATCGACCCTGCTGTCTGCAACGATTGTTTCCACGAGGTGCATTCCGGATTGGGTGGCAATGTCCCCTTGGACGGCGGCGAATGGTTGGTATTGGTTCTATTGGCGGGTGTGTGTGCCTGCCGGTATTATAAAACTCAGTTGTTTAACCGATAAATGCATTGCCCCATGAAACGATTTTTAGGAATTATCACGCTGCTTTTCGCCGCTACCGGCGTTTTTGCCATTGACCGGAGCACACCGGCTGCGGGTACGTTCAACGCCTGCGCCGGCAAAATATTTGTCTTGCGCAATTCAGAAATCTTTGGCGAGGAAATGGAAGAAATTGACGACATCGAAACATACGAACAGGTGCTGACCTATACAAGCTATATTGAAGAATGCGGTGCCATTTCATGTAGTGAGGACTGCGACGGTTTCGCCCAAAAATACGGGAAGACCGACAGCCCCGTCGGGCTGGCCTACGGTGTTACACTTAGGCTGTACAAGGGAGGCAACCTCATGTACACTTTCGAAAAAAACATCTCGGTCACTGTTTATCCCGCTCCCAATCTGAGCTTTGGTTCCAACCCCTTGTCTTTATAATCCTCCTAATACGAACACGCCATGAAAAAATACCTGATACTCATCTTATCCACCGCTTGCTACCTGGCAGCTTGGGCCTACGACCCGCAAATAAAAGACGGCTCGCAGGCACAGGAATGGAACACCTACGACAACGGAGGCAAAACCATCGTGTATCCGATATATTCCGAGTATGGAACCGAGGACACTCCCAAAGAAGACGTCGTATTACCGGCCTCCCCTGGCAACAGCAGCACCGTTCCCTTTATCCGTTGGTATCGGGTCAACACCAACTTGAACAAAGACAAAGCACCCAGCCACTCGTTCAGCACCGCCAACAATGCCAACGACCTTGTTACCTATCGTGCCAGCACTTGGATCAATAGCACCAACAGCAACAACACCCCCGACAACCTCAACAAGGTAGCCTACACAGAGGTGTTCAACACGGAGGGGAAAAACAGCAATAATGCTCCAACGGCAAGCCACACGCTTGTTGTTCCATCCGGAGCAGAATTTCATTTGCGTCCCCAATACTACTACCGGACAAACAACTACATTTGGAATCACAATTACAAATCCGGATGGATTTGGTCCACCGAAGATCATACCCAGTATTGCCATCCGTCCACATGGACTTATACCATTGGCAATACGCCAGAGGAAGGCAACAAGTGCAGCTATACAGGCAATGCCACTGCGAACCAAAAATATACGTTACAAGGAAATTACACGTATACAAACTCTAACTTCGCCCTTCTCGGTTACACAACATATACAGCCAATGCATCCCCCGAAATTGAATCCTGGACGCTTACCCGCCAAATGAGTTTCCCTTCGGAGAGCAGACTTAGTGACTATCTGTTGATTTACGAGAACGAGTTCGACGACTATTTCGAAGCGGATCCCGCCAATAGCAGCCGTTCGACGAAAGGTTT
>JAGDAS010000142.1 GCA_017959385.1 Paludibacteraceae bacterium | reverse complement strand
GCCTGGCAGATCAGGTCGGTCGGGAAGGTGACGGAAGCAGCCAATCCAAACCGGGTGATGCCTTGGCAACCGATGTTGGCATAAGTGAGTTTTTGACCGTGGCCTTCGCTATCAATGCCTCCGAGCAGCGTGAGGGTGCATTTCCCATCCATGAGTCTGAACTCGGCGTTGTGCAGCAACGAAAGGGTGGCATCTCCGACGAACTGCCCCTGGTAGGAGAATTTCAGGTTCTCGGCACCGAACATGAGGACGGTGGTTTCGCCGTTGCCGGTGCCAGGCAGTTGCAGTTCCACTTTGGCATATACGTTGACCCAGGCAAAGTCCACACCGGCCCCTACTTTCGACAGGGCGATGGTGACTTGTGTGTTGCCGATGGTCTGGGTGATTCCGACGGGTAGCATAAGGGGCGTGTCGCCGGCCAGTACGTCGACCATTTTGGAGCCGGCTGCCTCTTCCAAGGCATTATAAGCCTCCTGCAAGGTTTTTTCAATGGTTTTGTCTGCCGTTTGTTCTTGAGCTGTGACTGGGGTGGAGATGGTCCCAACCAGCATGGCGAGCAGCAATGGCAGCAGCTTGATGTTATTTTTCATTCGTTTGATATGTGGAATATCGGTACAAGGTATTCTGTTTAATAACAATAAGGTTTGAATATAATGTTATTATGGGGATTATCTGTATGTAACGTTTCAACGATTCCCATTTCCGCAATCCAGCCCGCTTTATGCGCCAGCCGGATGCTGGCCGCCTTGCGGGCGTTTGCCCGACGAGTCGGTGTTGCGTTTGGGACGGCGGTGGTGGAATTTGCGGTCGGACGACTGGCGGTCGCGGTGCGGGTCGCCGTGGGGGCGTCCGTGGCCGCCGCCTTCGCCGCGGAAGCGCTTGGAGGGGTTGTAGGCCGGGCCGGCGCCCAAGGCATCGGGGAGGGCGGATTTGCGCACCTCGCGTTCGATGAATTTTTCAATCTGTCCGAAACTGAACTGATCCTTTTCGTTGACAAAAGTGATGGCCACACCGCCCTTGTTGGCACGGGCCGTACGGCCGATGCGGTGTACGTAGTCCTCCACATCGTGCGGTACGTCGTAGTTGACCACCATGTCAATGTCCTCAATATCGATGCCGCGGGCCACGATGTCGGTGGCCACCAACACCTGAATGTGCCCGTTCTTGAAATTGCGGATCACTTCGTCGCGTTCCTTCTGGTCCAGATCGGAGTGCATGGCCGCTACCTTGACCTTGAGCGAGCGGAAGGTTTTGTACATTTCCTTCACTTTCTGTTTGGAGGAGGAGAAGACGATAACCTTTTCGGGCGTGTTTGATTTGAGGATGTCCTTGATCAGCTCCAGTTTCTGTGGTTCGTAACAGATGTAAGCCGACTGGTCGATCTTCTCGGCCGGTTTGGACGTGGAGAGCTTGACCTCGGCCGGTTGGAAGAGCACCTTCTTGGCCAGTTGCTCGATCTTCGGAGCCATGGTGGCCGAGAAGAGCAGCGTCTGACGTTTGCCGGGAGCGGGCAGGTAGGAGGAAATCCGCATGATATCATCCACAAAACCCATGTCGAGCATACGGTCGGCCTCGTCGAGGATCAGGAAACTGACCTTCGACAAATCAATGTGGCCCATGTTGAGCAGGGCGATCAAGCGGCCGGGCGTGGCGATCACCACATCCACCCCCTTCTGCATGGCGCGCTGCTGCTGGCCGAACGTCTGTCCGTCGCCGCCACCATATACCGCCACCGAAGTGACCGGTACGAAATAGGCAAAAGCCTCCAGTTGTTGGTCAATCTGCTGTGCCAGCTCGCGGGTGGGGACCATGATGAGTGCGTTGATTTTGTCCTCCGGCAGTTTGTTTTCACAAAGAATGTTCAGAACCGGCAGCAGGTAGGCGGCCGTTTTGCCGGTGCCGGTTTGGGCGCAGGCCAACAGGTCTTTCCCCTCGAGGATCAGCGGGATGGTTTGTTCTTGAATCGGGGTGGCCTGTTTGAAATTCATGGCGTCGAGGCCTTCCAGCAGTTGGGCGTTGAGTTGTAGTTCGTCGAAAGTCAATGTCGTATGTTTTTAATGTTGGTGCGAAGGTACGGTTTTTGTGCCAAAAAACAGCATTCTTGGGCTGTAATTTGCAGGCAGGGTCATGCGTTTCCCGATTCCATCCATGTCCGGATCTGTTCCAGTTGCTCCGATCGGGGAGCCAGAGCATCCAGCCAGTGGATGGGCAGGCCGCGTTTCTCCATGCCGCGGAACCAGGTCATCTGCCGTTTGGCAAACTGGTGGATGCCGGTTTCGAGTTGGGACACCATGTCGCTGTAGCTCAACTCACCGAGCAGGTAACGGGTGACAAAGCGGTATTCCAAGCCGTAGTACAACAGATTTTCGGCGGGTATCCCGCTGTCGAGCAACGCCTGGATCTCGTCCACCATACCGGCCCTGAGGCGTTCGTGCAGGCGCTCCGTAATGCGGCGGCGGCGCACGTCGCGGTCCAGCATCAGTCCGATGGTGAGGCTGTTGAGAGGTGCGTAGCGGCTGGTCTCCTGCGGGTGATCCTGTAGATAGACCTCAATCTCAATGGCGCGGACGGCACGGTTGACCGTGTCCACCTCCGTGGTGTTGTGCAGTGTCTTGTAGGAACGCAGCATTTCGGTCAGATCGGCCAGCGTTTTATCCTTGAGTTGCCCGCGCAAGGTGGGATTGGCCGGTACATCCGGCAAATGAAACCCTTTCAGTACCGATTCGATGTACAGACCCGTACCGCCGCAGAGCACCGCGTTTTTTCCGCGCAGGCGGATGTCATGGTACACCCGGTGGAAGTCGCGCTGGTAGGCGAACAGGTTGTATTGGGTGCCGGGTTCGCAGATGTCAATGAGATGGTAGGGGATGACCCGGCCGTTGACCCGGTACTCGTCCAGATCCTTGCCCGTTCCAATGTCCATCCGGCGATAGACCTGCCGGGAGTCGGCGCTGATGATTTCAGCGTCGCAACCGGCCGCCAGCGCCACCGCCAGCGATGTTTTGCCCGAAGCGGTCGGACCCAGCAGCGTGATGATGTCGAATGCGTTGGCCAAGGTGCGGGTGTTATTTCCGACTCCTCAGGTACGCCTCCACCTGTTCGATGTCGTCGTAGAAGGGAGTGTCGTCCGAAATGGTGGGAGTCAGCCGGCGTACCTCGTCATATACCCGGCCGGTTTCTCCGCTCAGGCGCGGACGCATCTGCAGGCAGTCGGTCGCCTGGGCCAGCGCTATGACGAGGATGGACATAACCTGATAGGCATTGTCGATGACATGCTTGCAGAGCAGGGCGGAGTTGGTGCCCATGGATACAATGTCCTGGTTGTCGTTGTTGTTGGGAATGGAGTGTACATAGTTGGGCATGGCCAGCGTCTGGCTCTCGGCCGTGGTCGAAGTGGCCGTAAACTGACAAGCCTGCATGCCGTAGTTCAATCCCAGAGTCCCCTGGTTCAAGAAAGGAGGAAGGATGTTGTTGATCCGGTCGTGGAACAGGTAGTTGAGTTGGCGCTCGGCCGTCATGGTCAGGCGCACCAAGGCCGTTTTGACCTTGTCCTGCTCCAGCGAAATGTAGTCACCGTGAAAGTTGCCTCCGTGATAGACATTGCGGGTTTCGGGATCGACAATCGGATTGTCGCTGGCCGAATTGAACTCGTCTTCGATGATTTCGCGGGCGTTCATCAGCGTTTCGTAAACGGGGCCCAGAATCTGCGGGGTGCAGCGCAGCGAATAATAGGCCTGCACCTTTGCGTGAAACACCTTCTCGTCCTTGTGACTGCTGTCGTACAGGGCGTGTTCCCGCTTTTTCAGGCATTGGGACGATTGGACGATCCGGCGCATCTCGGCAGCGATATACTGCTGTCCGTTGTGCCGGCGGCAGCTGTTGAGCGGCTCCGACATGCAGTCGTCGTAGCTTTGGGCGATTTCGTTCATCCACACACTCGTCAGGATGGCCCAACGCAGCAGATTCTCGGCATGCAGCTGGTTGATGCCGCTGATACCGGTCATTACCGAAGTGCCGTTGGCGGTGCTCAGCCCCTCACGGATATGGATGCTGAGCGGTTGCAATCCGTTCTCACGCAGCACTTCGGCCGTCGGCCGCCATACGCCTTGGTAGTGCACCTTCCCTTCGCCGATCAGGCACAGACCGATGTGGGCGAGTTGGACCAAATCGCCGCTGGCCCCCACCGAACCATGTTCCGGTACAAACGGAATGATGTTGCGGTTGATGAATCCCTGCAGCAGCGTGACAATTTCGGGATGCACACCGCTTTTGCCTTGAATGAACGAACCCAGACGGGCCACCATGGCCGCCTTGACATATTCATCCTCCAGCGGTTTGCCTGCACCGGTGGCATGGCTTCGGATCAGGTTGTACTGCAGATCCTTCAGGTATTGGTCGTCCACACGCCACTGGGCCATCGGACCGAAGCCGGTGTTGATGCCGTAGATGATTTTATTGTTGGAGAAGGTTTCCAGAAAATCGTAACAGGCCTGCACTTGGTTCAAGGTTTGGGCGGGTACCGACAGACGGGCGCCGGTGTAAAGCAGGTCGTGCAGGAGTTGTAAAGTGAGTTTCATAGCGGGTTCGATTCAAATCGGGTGCAAAGGTACAAAGAATTTGCCATGTTGCGCGTTTTTCAATAGATGAAATAACCCGTCAGTCCGCCGATGGCCAGCAGATAAACCGGGTTGACCCGGCACAGCGATGCGATGAATGCTCCGGCGCAGAGCAGGTAACTGTACAAGTCGATGAAATTGGCGGGGGTGGCCAATACCAGCGCCGCCGCACCGAAGAGGCCGAGCGTGACCGGCTTGATGCCCGAAAGCGCTGCCTGTATCCACTTGTTTTCCCGCACTTTGCGTAGGAAGATGACCACCAACCCGATCAGGATGATGGCGGGCAGCGAGACGGCGAAGGTGGCCAGCGCGGCACCGCCGATGCTGCCGCCGGTGGCGGTATAGCCGACAAACGTGGCGCAGTTAATGGCCATCGGCCCGGGAGTGGCTTGCGAAATGGCCATAATGTCTGTAAACTGACTGGTGGTAAGCCAGTGGTATTTTTCCACTGTTTCGTGTTCAATCAGCGAGACGATGGCATAGCCGCCTCCGAAACCGAAAAGGCCGATTTTGAAGAAGGCCAGGAAAAGTGACACATACAGATTCATGCCCGTCCCTCCTTCCAACGCTGCCAGACGATTCCGCCCGCGGCGGCCGTGAGCAGCACCCATACCGGCGACCATCCGGCCAGCCAGACCACGAGTGCGGTTGCCACCGGAATCCAAACGGTTTTCCAACTGATTTTCATAATTTTCGCCATTCTTACCAGGGGGCCGGCAATGACGGCGACCACGACCGGACGGATGCCTTTGAAGACCTTTTCGACCGTTTCGTTCTCCTGGAAATTGGTAAAGACCATGGCAATGAGCATCATGATGATGAAGGAGGGCAGCGTGATGCCCAGAAAAGCGGCTGCGCCACCGGCCCAGCGCGCCTTGCGGTAGCCGGTGTAGAGCGATACATTGAGCGATATGGGGCCGGGGAAACTTTGAGCGATGGCCACCATTTCCATAAATTCCGCCTCGTTCATCCAGCCGCGTTTGTCAACGATGTGGTGTTCGATGATCGGAATCATGGCATAACCGCCACCGAAAGTGAAGCATCCGATGCGGAAAAAGGTGATGAAGATCTGCAGCGTCAGTTTGATCATGCCAGTCGCTCCAGTACTTGTTTCGCCAGTTCGGGCAGACGGGGGTCGCGGGCTCCCATGACCAGTACGACGCTGTGGTCCACCGCATGGGAGGCAAGCCATTGGAGGGTCTCCTCCCGGTTGCCGGTATAAACCGCTTGTTTCCCAGCCTTGAGGACCGCATTGCTGACCACGTCCGATTCGATGTTGCGGTCAACGGTACCGCCGGCATAATAGACGTCGCTGACCACCAGCACGTCCTGCTCCCGCAGGGCTTCGGCCGTTTCGCGTGCCAGATCCTCGTGCATGAAACGCAGCGGACCGTATCCATGCGGCTGAAAATAGGCGGTTACCTGCGGAGCCACCGCCTGGCATGCCCGGATGGCGCAGGCCACCTCGGAGGGGTTGTGGGCAAAGTCGTCAATGACGTAGATGTCGCGCTTCGAATCATGACCGACCAGCTGTGTGCGGCGGTAGATGCCGTCGAACCCGGCCAAGGCGCGGATACCGTTCTGCAGCGCGACGCCCGCCTGACAGCACACCGCCAGCGCCGCCAACGCGTTCTCCATGTTGTGCCGGCCGATGAGGGGCAGGCTGCAGGGAAGACCATTGACCTGGAAGGCGATGGAAAAACCTTCTTGTTTGAAACCGCTTCCGCAAACGCCCGCTGACGGCTTCCGCGTGGAGAATTCAAATGCTTCTCCCGCACTCAGACGGGCGGCCGGTGCGTTGTCGGCATTGACGACAAAGGCCTTGTGCGTGTGCGCCTTGAAGGTGGCGAACAAGGTTTCCAATTCCTCCATTTCCTTGTGGTCGCGCTCCATGTTGAGCAGTACGGCGATTTCAGGATGGTATCCGACAATGGAACCGTCCGACTCATCGGCCTCAATGACCAACCAGTCGCTTTGGCCCACATAGGCGTTGCCGATGCGGCCGTCGGCCTGCAGACGGGTCAGCCCGGCTCCTGTGATGAGCGATGGATCACAGCCGCATTGCTGCAGGATGTGGAAAATCATGGCCGTGGTGGTGGATTTGCCCGAAGTGCCGCCTACGGCGATGGTGCGTGCGTTGTCCGAAATCATGGCGAGCAGTTCGGAGCGCTTGATGACCGGAATACCCAGCGCCAGCGCCTTCTGATATTCCGGGTTGGTGGTCTCGATAGCGGTTGAAACCACCACCGCCTGCGTGGTGGCGGTGATGCCGCTTCCGTCCTGGGGATGGCAGGCAATCCCCGCCCGTTCCAACTGTTTTTTGATTTCGGTGTTCCCTTGGGCGAACTGGCGGTCGGAACCGGCCACTTGTTTTCCTTTGCCGGCAAGGTATTGGGCAATGGCGCTCATGCCTGTTCCGGCTGCGCCGACAAAAAAGAAGGATTGTAAGTTGTTGAGATTCATGATTCTATAAATTGCTTAACGTGGCCGACAAAATGCCCGCCTGCTGCCGCAGGTTTTGGAAGAAGCGGTCGTAGCTTTTGCCGGGAAGGGCTTGCACCTTCAGGTCGTAGCGGGTGGTGTCGAGCACGTAGTCCTTGCTGATGTTGGTGTTCAGAACCAGCAGATGGTGCTGGTGGATAAGCGGTACAATGGTGGCGAAATCGGCATCGGCCCCCTTGAAAGTGATCGACAGGATTTTGATGTCGCCGTTCAGCCGGGCGCGCCGTTCGAAGATGCTGAGCACAACCAGCACGAACAGGGTGGAAAGCGCAAGAATGATGCCGGGAAGCAGCAGTCCCGCTCCGATGCACATGCCCATGATGGCTGTGGTCCATACCGATGCTGCGGTGGTCATGCCGTGCACGGAGGCTTTGCTTTGGATGATGCAGCCGGCGCCGAGGAAACCGACACCCGTGATGATCTGCGCGGCCACACGTCCCGGGTCGCCGTTGAGCAGGTGCGGATAGCTTTGGGGAATCCAGATGGAGAGACACATGGCCGCCGTACATGAGATGCTGATGAGCGTGAAGGTGCGGATACCGGCGCCCTCGCGTTTCTGCTGTCGTTCAAAGCCGACCAGCAGACCGAGCAGCAGGCTGACCGCCATGCGGAGCATCACACTGGAGGCTGTGAGGTCGGGGGCGCAGAGTAGGTCGAAGAAGTGATTCATATACAATGGATTAGGCATTCAGGATTTTGTACACCAGTTCACGGAGCAGGATGTCGGCATCGACGTTGACGCCGCCGAATCCTTTGCTTCGGGCATCGTATTCGCGCAGGTAGCCGATGGCTTTGAAGGTCTGCATCCGGTTGTAGTAACGGGCGCCGGTCTGCAGTTTGCGGAGCTGGTAGGGCGACACCCGCAGGCTGGCGCGCAGTCCGGCCTCGCTTTTGTCACGGGCGTATTCGTAGGCGAGCAGTTGGCTGAAATAGCCGGACAGCACCGCCGTAATGGAATAGATCTCGTCCGTGTTGTTCATGGCGATGCGCATGCACTTGGCCCGGTCCTTGACGATCAGCGCGTCCTGCAGGTCGAATCCGTTGTTGTGCTTGGCAATGCCCGTGCAGGCCGTTACGTCGTCGCGTCCGACCGTCCGTCCGCCGGTTTGCACCTTCAGGCGTTCGAGTGTGTTGTCGATGCGTTGCAGATCGGTCCCCAAATAATCCACCAGAATCTGCTGGGCGGCCGGTTCCAGCGTCAGTCCCTTCTGCTTGGCCAGTGTTTGGATCCAACCGGGCATCTCGCTCTCGTACAGGACGGGCGCTTCGTAGCACACACCCACCTGCGCGGCGGCTTTGACCCACTTGTGACGCGCGTCGGGCGTGCTTCCCTTGTAAGTGACCACAAACACGGTGGTGGGGCAGGGATGATGGAGGTAGGCTTCCAATTTGGCCAGTTTCTCCTCCCGGCGGTCCATGGTCTGCGCCTCCTTGAGCATCACCAGCCGTTGTCCCGCCAGCAGTGGAAATTCGCGGGCGGTGGCGATGAGTGTGTCCATGTCAGCGTCCTTGCCGTAGGCGACGGTCAGGTTGAGCTGTTTCTCCTCCCCGTTGAGCAGATTCGCCTCCAAGTAACCGGCCAGCCGGTCGATAAAGTAGGGTTCCGCTCCTGCAAGCAGGTAGAAAGGTGCAAACTGACGCAGTTGCATCTGTTGCAGGATTTGCTGGAATTGATTTTCTTTTTGAGCCAAAATAGTTACCTTTGCGTACGTACCTACAAAGATAACGAATAATTTGGACATACGGTTGAAAAAAGAGCGCGGGGTGGAGTGGATTTACGACTCCTTTCGGAAAATGTGGCTCCGGGCCACCCCCGAGGAGCGGGTCCGCCAGTATTTCTGCCATTTGCTGACGGAGCGGTTGGGCTATCCCGCCGTAGCGGTTGCCAATGAGGTGGAAGTGCCTGTCAACGGGCAGCCGCAACGTTGCGACACGCTCGTGTACTGCGCGGGCAAACCCGTCATGGTGGTGGAGTACAAACGCCCCGAAGTAACCATTGACCAGCGGGTAGTGGAGCAGGTGGCCCGCTACAATCTGGTTCTGCAGGTGCCTCTGATGGTGGTCAGCAATGGATTGCAGACCTATTGCATGCGCACCGGAGAGGACGGTGTATCCTTCCTGCCCCAACTTCCCACATGGGAGGAGATCCGGGCCTTATAGCATTTCCTCGTGTGCGAACTGGATGGCCCGGTTGAGCCGTTCGTTGAAGGCGTAGGCGCGGCGGAACTGACCGGCCACCCACGCATCCAGCGGTTCCTGTGCAAGCTGCCGGTCGGTCAGTTCGAATGCCAGACAATACGATTTGTACTTGAGCAGCTCCATGTCGGCGAAATCGGCCGGGAATCCCTGCGGATTCTTTTTCAGTTTGTCATTCAACCCGCCCTCCAAGGTAAAGGGGGCGGCTTGCGCCAGGTCGGCCTTGAACCCTTCCGCATTCTCGAAAATCTCCTCCCGCATGCTTTGCAGTTCCTCTTTGGACGGATTGTAGGCCCCGACGGCCAGCAGGTTGCCGTTGAGGTAATCAACATCGGGGGCCTGCAGGTGGAAGTAGTAACCGGCCATTCCCGACTTTTTCCCTTGCGGGCACACGTAGGCGCCCATGTGGGTCTTGTACGGGCTTTTGTCGGTCGAGAAGCGGATGTCGCGGTTGATCCGGTAGGTGCAGTCGCGGACGGTGAGGCCCTGGCAGCGCGGATCGAATGCGGCCACCCGTTGGATCAGTTGTTCGGTGAATTCCGAAAATTCGGCTTTGACTTCCTGGTACCAGCCCCGGTTGGCGTCGAACCAGGTCTTGTGGTTGTGTGCTGCCAGTTCGGTAAGGAACCGGATGATGTGTTGCGGATTCATAGCGGAGTTTATTGAAAAATCATGGAAATGCCTACCTGGCTGTAGGCGTCGATGCTGCGGAACTGTCCGTAGGGGCAGTTGCCGTAATAGGCGCGCAGTCCGATGGCGTAGCGCGAGAAATAACCGTCGTAGCCGGGCAGGTTGTAGCGCATTCCGACAAACAGGTGGTAGGTGAAACGACGGTATTCCGTGGCCGGTGGTGTTTCGCCCCCGTCGTTTTTCTGTAACAGGTCATAGCCGTACACGGCCCGGTTGCGCACCTCCAAGGAGGCGATCCCCTGGATGCCGCAGCGCGCACTCGGGCTCTGGTACTGGTATTGCAGCCAGGCCTCCCAGGGCGAAAGGCGCGGATGCGCACAGGCCGACTGCCCGTCGCCGGACGCCTCCTTGACACTGTACCAGCCGTCTTTCGGAGAAAGCAGCAGCATGAGGCCCAGTCGGAAGGTGTGCTGCTGGCGCATACGGTCTTCCGGCTCGTTGAGCGTAACGGCCAGTTCGGTGTAGTTGTAGCTTACGTTGACGCGCCGCAGGGCATAGCCGGCCTCGGTACGTTGGATCTGCAGTTCGTCGCCGATGTGGGTGGATTCATGTTTGAACGGTGTCCAGGCCACCGAGTAATTGCGCAGGAAACCGCGGTCGGTCCGGTGCAGGAAGGTGGCCGTCGGTAGTGCGATGCGGTAGTCGGTGTCAATGACGGGGGCCGTTTCGGGTTCGAACAGGTCCAGCCAGAGTTGTGCCGACATGGCCCAGGTGATGTTGAGCCCAAAGCGTTGCTCCGCCCATCCGCCCTGCCATACAGGCAGGTTGACTCCGAAGCAACCCTGCGTGGTCCAACGATGGTTTTTGCCGGTACCGGCAAAATCATAGGCCGGATGGTTGGACCCCCAGGCCACATCCAGCCGGACACAGTTGGGATGCAGATCGGCATAGAGCGGATGACCGTAGGGGGCGTAGGTGAAGAATCCGTGCCGGTCGGAGGCCGAAACGCTGCCGGCTCCCTGAATGAGGAGGATCGCGCAGAGGAATATTTTGCGAAAGCTGTGCATTGCGAGGGTAAAGATAAAAAATAACGCCCACCCAATCAAGGGCAGGCGTTGTTTTTTATATAGGCGGGCCGTTTATTCGCCTTTGATGGCGGCTACACCCGGCAATACCTTGCCCTCGATAGCTTCGAGCAGGGCACCACCGCCCGTGGAGATGTAGGAAACCTGCTCGGCCATGCCGAACTTGTTGATGCAGGCTACGGAGTCACCGCCGCCGATGAGCGAGAAGGCACCGTTGGCGGTAGCCTTGGCGATGGCTTCGGCGATGGCACGCGAACCAGCCGTGAAGTTGTCGAATTCAAATACACCGGCGGGACCGTTCCAAAGGATGGTCTTGGCGCCTTCGATGGCCTTGGCGAACGCCTTCCGGGTCTCGGGACCGGCATCCAGGCCTTCCCAACCGTCGGGTACGTTGTTGGCGGGAACCACTTGGGTCTTGGCATCGTTGCTGAAGCTGTCGGCTGCTACGCAGTCGGTACCCAATACCAGGTTCACACCCTTTTCCTTGGCTTGCTTGATGATGTCCAGCGCGAGGTCCAGTTTGTCCTCCTCGCAGATCGAGTTGCCGACCTTGCCGCCCTGCGCTTTGGCAAAGGTGTAGGTCATACCGCCGCAGAGGATCAGGTTGTCCACCTTGTTCATAAGGTTTTCGATGATGCCGATCTTGGTCGATACCTTCGAGCCACCCATGATAGCGGTGAACGGACGCTTGATGTTGCCCAGGATGTTGTCAACGGCCTGTACTTCCTTCTCCATCAGGTAGCCCAGCATTTTGCTGTCGGCATCGAAGTAGTCGGCGATAACAGCCGTGGAGGCGTGTTTGCGGTGAGCGGTGCCGAAGGCGTCGTTGACATAGCAGTCGGCGTAGGAGGCCAGCGTCTTGGCGAAGTCCTTCTGCTTGGCCTTCATTTCCTTCTTGGCGGCTTCGTATGCGGGATCTTCCTTCTCGATGCCTACGGGCTTGCCTTCCTCTTCCGGATAGAAGCGGAGGTTCTCCAGCAACAGCACCTCGCCGGGTTTCAGTGCCTTGGCGGCATCGGCGGCTTTGGCACAGTCGGGGGCGAAGGCCACCTTGGCGCCCAGCGCGGCCGAAACGGCGTCAACAATCTGGCTCAACGAAAATTTGGCATTCACTTTGCCTTTGGGCTTGCCCATGTGCGACATGATGATGAGGCTGCCGCCGTCGGCGAGAATCTTCTTCAGCGTCGGAAGGGCGCCGCGGATACGGGTGTCGTCGGTGATTTTACCGTTCTCATCCAGGGGTACGTTGAAATCGACCCGGACGATTGCCTTTTTGCCGGCAAAGTTGAATTTGTCAATCGTTTGCATAATAATGAATGGTTTATAAAAGTTATTTGTATTGCTCTTTGTCTTTGTTGAGGGTGGTCTGGGCCAGAATAATCACCCAGAATTTACCGCTGCGCCCGGCACCCACGATATTGACGTCGCGGTCCATCAGGTGGAGGCAGGATTCGGGATTGTTGAGCCAATGGTCCATGACCATCACTTCTTTGTCGCTTTCGATGCAGGCCAGGTTCTCCACGGCGTAACGGGCCTGCACACCGCCGTCGCGGAGGCGGTCCTCAAGCGTGCTGCCGTCTAGTCCGACATGGCTCAGGAACATGTGCTGCCCGACCACCAGTTCGTTGTTGTTCTCCTCCAGGTACTCCGCATAGGATTTGGCGGTTTCCGCCAGTTCGGCGTTCCAATGTACTTCAGAGGTGGGGCGTACCGGGCGGTTCCCGCAGTCGCATCCGTCGGCGCGCAGCTGGTTGATCATGTCCAGCAGGGCGGCTTCGTCAATCTGCGCATGCAGGCCTGCGGCTCCAAGGAGCAGAAAGACGGTGAACAGCAGTTTTCTCATGGTCGGAATTTGTTTTTGCAAATGTAAGAAAATTATCAATATTGCTCGCTTTCGTTGGGGAAATCTTTGTTTTTGACGTCCTCAATATACCTTCCGACGGCTTTGGTGATCTCTTCGTTTAAATTGGCGTAGCGGCGCAGGAACCGGGGCGAGAATCCCTGGCTGATGCCGAGCATGTCGTGGATAACGAGTACCTGACCGTCCACACCGCCGCCGGCTCCGATGCCAATGACCGGTATCCGGATCATGTCCGCCACCTGTTTGGCCAGGGCGGCCGGCACCTTTTCCAGGACAATGGCGTAGCAA
Organism: Paludibacteraceae bacterium; assembly: GCA_017959385.1. GTDB lineage: Bacteria > Bacteroidota > Bacteroidia > Bacteroidales > Paludibacteraceae > Enterocola. The sequence goes on along the minus strand of JAGDAS010000142.1, from coordinate 19,871 downwards.
CCGGCTTCCTCCAGCAGTTTGGAGTCCCGGATGAGTTTTTCCGCCTCCGCCTCCTCCTGGGCGCGTACGGTGTAGGTGCCGTATTTGTTGATGGATTGCGGCATCAGTCCCAGGTGTCCCATGACGGGAATGCCGGCGTTGATGATCTTGCGGATGTCTTCGATAATTTCTTCGCCGCCTTCAATCTTGAGCGTGTCGGCGCCCGTCTCCTTCATGATGCGTATGGCCGATTCGAGCGAGTGGCGCGGATTGCCCGAGCATTCGCCGAAAGGCATATCCACCACGACCAGTGCGCGCTTGACACCGTTGGCTACGGCGCGGGCCAGAAAAATCATGTTGTCGAGTGTGATGGGTAGGGTGGTGACGTTGCCGCAAATGACGTTGGAGGCGGAGTCACCGACCAGAATGACATCGATACCGGCGCGGTCCACAATGCTGGCCATGGAGTAATCGTACGAGGTGAGCATACTGATCTTCTCGCCGCGGGCTTTCATCTCCGAGAGCCGGTGTGTGGTGACTTTGCGTTGGTTGTCCTGTTGATAGGCTGACATAGGTTCACGATTTAAATTCACCGCAAAGGTAGCAAATAAAAACGGGGGAGTGGTCACTGAACAGACGAAAAAATCGTGTGTTACCAGTAAACGACGGGGCAGAGGTCCTTCTTTTTGGTGGGAATGGTGTAAATGCACGAAATCTCGTTCGACCACGAGCCGTTCTTCTTGCTCGACGCATACAGGTCGAAGATGTAGTAGAGTTGCAGGCCTTTGTAGTAGCCGCCCACCATGAAGGACACGGTGTGCAGGTCGGTGAAGTCGGTACGGAACGACACGCCGCCGATGATGGGCTGGAAGCAGATGCCCGCGCCGATGTAGAGCTGTTTGAACTCGTACATGCTGCCCCGCTTGGTGCCCTGGTGCTGGTAGTTGGCGTTGGCGAAGAAGTAGCTGTCCGATTTGCGGTAGGTCAGCAGGCCGCGGCTGGTGTGCAGGTCCTGCGTGAACTGGATGGTGGCGACGTAGCGGCGGGGCAGGTACTCCGCATTCTCCACAAAGCCGCAGTCGGGCTGGGCCAGGTGATATACGGCGAATCCGACATTGAACCGGTGTTCGAACAGGTAGTTGATGCCGGCCGAAAAGTCGGGGAAGTAGCGGCTGTCGGTCTCAAAACTCTCCACCGTCTTGGCATAGACCGATCCGTCGTAGGGGTTGAGCTGATCGGTGAAAACCATTTTGGAGAAATCCACGAAATTGGCGAACAGCGTGCCTTGGATGCCCAAACGCAGGAAGTGTTTCTGGTCGCGGGTCAGGCGGATGGTATGGCCATAGACGACATCGATTTCGTGCGATTGGAAGGTGCCGTCGGCCATGTTGTCGTAGGTGTAGGCGGCGCCTACGGAGCACATGTGCTTGTACACGTTCTGATCCCACGAGGCTCGGACGGTGTGGTAGTGGTTGCTGAGCATGGGCCATTGCAGCCGGTAGTTGAGCCCGAACCGGACGGCATAGGCACCGCCCACCGTGGCCGGGTTGAGGCTGAAGGGGACGATGTTGTGGTTGGAGAAGGTATAGTCCTGCGCCTGCACGGTCCATCCGACCGACAGCATCAGCCACCCTACGATCCATTTATACCATCCCGCCCGCTTCATCGTATCAGATTGACATGTCCTTTACGGGTTCCGGTTTTGACCAAACCGTAGGCGTCGCACTTGAAGGTGGCGGCCCAACCATACACCCCCTTCGGGCATTTCTGCCCCTCAAAGGTGCCGTCCCATTCGTCGTCCATGGCATTGCCCTGGAAAACAATGTCGCCGGTACGGTTGAAGATGGTGTAGGAGAATTCGGTTACATAGCGCCCGCCGAAGAAACGGAACACATCGTTGGTGCCGTCATCGTTGGGGGTGAAGGCGTTGGGCATCCAGAATTCCTTCCAGGCATAGACAGGTGCCTCGCCCTCAAAGCGGCAGCCGTATTTGTCAACCGCCAGCACGGTTACCAGGAAGGCCTCGTCCACCTTGTCCAGTTCGTAGGTGTGCTCCAACTGCTGGCCGACGATTTCGGGCGTATGGTCGCCCGGTGTCCAATACCAGGTGCTGCCGATTCCAGGCTGCACACCGGTCAGACGTACGGTCGAGTTGCCTTCTTCAATCCAGTTCGGGTTGACTTCGAAATGGAATTCGGGATCGGGCAGCTCGCCGATATAGATGGAGTCCTTCTTTTCGCATCCGTCTGTCGAATAACCGACTACATAAATCCAGGAGGGGCCGGGAATGGTGGCACGCGCCTGGTCGGACATGGTGGCGGTAACGGCTGCGTTGTCGGGCAGAGCCGACCACTCGTAACGGTCGGCGCCGGTAACGGAAAGCATGACGGAATCGGCGCGTCCGGGGCATACGCTGAAGTCATCCAGCCGTACGAAGGTCTTGGGGGCGGGCAGCAGGTCCACATTCACCTGGACGGTGGCCGAACAGTTGCCGCTCCGGCCGGTTACGAAGAAGACCGAAGGTACGTTGATGGCGGTGGTCATGTCGGGCGTCTGTTCGCCGGTGCTCCAACTGAAGGACTTTGCGCCCGCCGCGGTAAGCGTGAACTCGTGGTTGCGGCATACCGCACCCGGACCACTGACCATCAGGTTGGGGGTGGACATGGCTTCAATATGGATGGGCAGCGAAACCGTGCAGTTCTGCTTGGTTCCCTGCATGATGATGTCGGTGGTTTCTTTCATCACCTGGGTGTATTCCGTACCCGTGGAGCCGTCGGGCCAGCGGTAGGAGGTGGCACCCTGTCCGATGAGGTGGATGGTGTCGCCGACGCAGACCACGGTCTCTCCTCCGAAGTCCAATTCGGGATCCTCCACCGGCACCACGGTCCAAGAGGATTCCGAGGTACAATTGTGCTCACTGACGGCCGTTACCTGGAAGGTGCTGGTCTGGTCAATGACGGGATGGATGGTTTCGGCCACCTCTCCCGTACTCCAAGTATAGCTGGCGGCATTGCCGATGGCCTGGATGGTGGCGGCACCACCGAAGCAGATGTTCTTGTCACCGTCCACGCGGAATACGGGAAGCGGGTGGACCACTACCTGCTTGGTGCGCGAACTTTGGCAGTTGTATTCCGAGAATCCGACCACCGAGTAGGTGTTGACCTCCTCGTGCGGGCGGACGGTGATGTCGGCGGTGGTGTCGTGCGTGTAGGTGTTCCACAAATAGGTGGCGGCACCGCTGGCGGACAAGGTGATGTCGTTGCCGGCGCAGATCTCGGATACACCGTCAATCAGTACGATGGGCAGCGGACGAATGATGACCGGGATGTCCTGCAGCGTGCTGCAGCCGTTGAGGGTGCCGGTTACCTGGTAGAGGGTGACATTCTGGGCAATGGTGGCCAGATAGTCGCTGGTGGAGCCGTCGTGTGCCCATGAATAGGTGTCGGCATTGCCGGTGATGGTGAGCAGCAGCGAGTCGCCGTAGCACAGGTCGGTACGTCCCAGGTAGCCCATGTCGGGATAAGCGTACACCGTTACTTCGTGCCGGGTGGTGAAAGAGCAGTTGTTGGCATCGGTACCGGTGACACTGTAGGTTTTGACCTGGTAGATGCCGCCGTTGTCAATCTGTGTATTGTAGAAACTGCGCTCGCTTCCGGGCACTTTGTCCTGCCACAGGTACATCTGTACGGGGTCGCCCGTGGCTGTCAGTGTCAGTTCACCGTCTTCGCACAGGTGGTCGGGACCCTGGATCAGCACTTCGGGCAACGGATTGACACGCAGGTCGAAGCGGGCGGTCCCCTTGCATTGCTTGCCGCCGTAGTCGTTGTAGATGTTGTAGCCCGTTACCGTATAAGTGGTGTTCTGCTTGGTGGTGACAATGTTGTAGTCGTCCGTACTTTCGTCAAACCAGCGGTAAATGTCGGCACCGTTCGCCTCGAGCGTGGTGGTGTCTCCGGCACAGATGACCGGGACGCTGCAGGTGATGGTTACATAGGGATTCTCCAGCGAGTAGAGCTGTACATCCAGTTGGCTGGAGCATCCGTTCTTGGTTCCCACGATGGAACAAAGCGTGTCTTTGGCGGCAATGTATTCGAAGGTCGATTCGGTACTTCCATTCTGCCATAGGTAGGTGTCGGCTCCCTGCACAGCGATATGGAAGGTGTCGCCCTTGCACATGATGGTGTTGCCCGATGAGGTGAGCACGGGCAGCGGAATGACGGTCATGGTTTTCTGCGCCGTGTTGCGGCAACCGTTTCCATCGACACCATAGACCGAATAACTGCGTGTGACAGAGGTGTTGATGGGATAGCGCTCGCCGGCGTATTCCGTGTTGGTACCCCGTTCCCAAATGTAGCTTTGCGCACCGCTGGCCTCCCAATCGGTCGTTTCGCCGTTGCACATGGAGCTTCTGCCCGAAATGCGTATTTGCGGAAGCGTATCCACATGGATGGTGTAGGTGTCCTCGCCGCTGCAACCGTTGCGTGCGGTGGCGCGTACCCGGTAGGTGTTGTCGGAGTAAAGCGCATCCGAAATGGTGGCGCCCGTGGGGCCGTGCGACCACTCAAAGGCTACTTCGGTCAGGCTGCTGGCAGTCAGGGTTACCTCGTCGCCCGAGCAGATACGCTGTTTGCCGTTGATGGTGACCGTTGGGTTGGGCTTGGCGGTCAGCTGTATGCGGGCTTCGGCGCAACAGCCGTTGGAACAACCGGTTACCTTGAGCAGTGAGTCTTTTTCGGCCTGCAACGTATAAGATTCCTGGGTGCTTCCGTCCTGCCAGGTGTAGGACTGTGCGTTGTTGGCGGTGATACGGAACCAGTCGCCCACACATACTTCGGGGATACCGGTCAGTTGCACGTCCGGAATGGGCTTGATACGTACGGTAACGGGTTTGCTGGAGGCACACTGGTGCAGATCCGTTGCGGTGACCTGGTAGGTGGTGTTACCCACGGCATCGGGGTAGGTTTGGAATTCCGCACCGGTTCCGTAGTCCTTCCAAGTGTAGGTATATACCTCGGTGGCGGTGGCCGTCAGGTTGATTTGTTCGTTCAGACAGTATTCGGTGTTGCCTTCCACGCGGAACTGCGGCAGTGGCAGTACCTGCAGTGTGATCGTGGTGTCTCTGGAACATCCATCGGTAGTACCGCGTAGCGTATAGCGGTACGAGGTGGCCGAAATGGGCGAAACCACCAGCGAGTCGAGCGGAGAGTTGTTGTGCAGCCACAGGTAGCTCTCCGCATTGGAGGCATGGAAGTGGGCCGTGTCGTTCAGGCAGATGGTCTCCGGTCCGTTGATATAGACAAAGGGTTTGCGTTTCACCAGCAACAACGTGTCGATTTTGTCCGAAGGGCAACCCTTCAGGAAACCCTGCAGCGAAAGAGACAGGTTGTTGTCGGCCAAGTGGGTGTACAGTGCGGTACGGTTGCTCAGCGGTGTGCCGTTCTCCTCCCATTGGTAGGAGGTGGCGGTAGCCGATGATGCGTTGATACGGAAGGTTTCGCCTTCGCAGATTTTGGTCAGGCCGGTCAACGTGACTGTGGGCTTTGTTTTCACAATCACCCGGTGGGAGGAGCGTGCGGTGCAGCCGTAGGTGTCGGTGCCGGCAACCGTAAAGGTTTGGGTGGCGGTCAGATCGGAGGTACGGTATTCCGCACCCGTTTCTCCTGTGGTCCATGTGTAGGTGGCGGCACCCGAGGCGGTCAGGTTGACGTGGGTGTTGAAGCAGGTCGAATCGGGACCGCTGATGGATACAACAGGCAACGGCAGAACGGTGACATCGAAGCTGGCGGTTCCCCGGCAACCGTTCGCGTCGGTACCCACCACCGTGTAGGTGGCGTTGTCGGAGGGCGACACCTGTACCGGGTTGGCAATTGTACCGTGCTCCCAGCGGTAATGGGAGGCACCGGAGGCGGTCAGTACGGCGGGTACGGGCGAACCGTAGCAGATCTTGTCATCGCCCTGGATCCGCACGCGGGGCAGCGGATGGTAGTCCAAACGGATGTTGAGGCTTGATTCACAGTCACCGTCACGTCCTACTACCGTGTAGGTCCGGATGGAGTTGACCGCTGTGATGTCGGTACGGATTTCGTCGGTCGAACCGTCCGACCACTGGTAGCTGACCGCACCCTCCAGACGGACCCGGTAGTTGTCGCCCACGCAGGCCGGCTCGTAATCGTACGAAAGTTCCGGCCTGGGAACGGCATAAGCGGTTTTGCTCAACTGTGCCTTGCAGTTGTTGACATCGGTGGCATATACGGTGTAGGGGCCTGCGGTCAGTACAGTCAGACGGTTGGTGTTGGAAACGATGTCGCCCAATGCATTTTTCCAATAGTAATTGCGCGCACCCGATACGGTCCATTGGGTGGAGGTGCCTTCGCAAAAAGTGGTGTTGCCGGTAATCTCCAAGGTGGGCAGATCCAGTACGTTGACCGTCCATGCGGCCGTGTCCTGACAGTTGTTGGCACCGGTCACGATAACCTGATAAGTGGTGGTGTCGGACGGTGTGGTGGTCAGCGTTTTGGTGGTGACATTGGTCGAGATCCAATCGTAGATATTGGCGTTGGAGATGGCCGTGAGGGTGACAGGATCCCCGAAGCAGACCTGCGGATCGGCCTGAATATAGACGGAGGGCAGTTGTTTCGGAGTGATTTCCTTCTGGGTGGTGTATTCACAACCGGCGGCATCTTGTGCCACTACGCGGTACACGGTCATGCCGTCGTCCGAAACGAGGACGTCGTCCACATAGGTGCGGTCGTTGCGTCCGGTCATTTCCACGCCTTTGCGGTACCATTTCCAATGGGCCATGGAACCTGCTCCAATGAGGTAGATGCGGTTCTGTGCGCCGGAGCAGGGGTCCTCGCCGTCAATGCTGATGGCGGGGAAGGCCTTGACATTGACCAGGAAGTTGCGCTCCATCTGGCAGCCGGTCTTGGTCTGGAGGGTCAGTTTCACCGTGTAGTTGCCCGGATTCTCGTAGGTGTGGCTGTGCTGCGGTGCCGGATTGTAGTCCACGTCGCTGCCGTCGCCGTAGTACCAGATGGCCAGCGTGATGATGTCGTTTTCCACGGTGGTCTGGTCGGTAAAGGCGATTTCGCCCAGACAGCGCTGCTCGTAAGTGAAATCGGGCCGGATAATGACCGGATTGAGTTCGGTCGAAAGCGTGGTGGTGAAACAACCTTTGGTGACTTTACAGTAGTAAACCACCCCTTCGGTGATGCTGGCGCGCGGGATGGTCACCGTATGCGGATGGGCGGGATCGACCGTGATGGGAATGTTGTCGCTCCGGCTCCATTGGTAGGAGTCGAACATCTCCGGTGCCGAAATGGTGGCGTCGGCATCGCCGCAGGCGTAAGGGGTCAGCGCCAGGGAGCGTGTCTCGCCGCGGAAATAGCCGTAGGCTTCGTGGCTGCCTGCATTGGGATGCCCGCTGCCCAATCCCTGCAGACAGTCGTGCGTGATCAGGGTGATGCGGGCCGTTTGACCGATGTAGTCGCCCAAATAGATGTATTCGGTAGTCCAGTCGCGATAGACGTAGTAGGATTGCCGGGTCATGGATTGCAGCGACCCCAGCGGACAGATGTTCGTGTTGCGCGTCATGATGCCGGTCTTGGTCGAGTCGGCGTCGGCTACGAATTCACCGCAGGTGGCCTTGGAGATTACATCGCCCGAGGACGGATCCACGATGTTGATGCTCATCAGGAAGTAGGGGATGCGCGGTCCGCGGTGGTTCTCGCCTTGTGTTTCAGGAGCTTGCAGAGCACAGGCGTATTGGCAGGTAAGCAATACGGTGTTCTCCGTAATCTCAAATTCGTATTCCATTTTTTCGGCGGCGGCATGTTCGGTGCATACGCCTTCCGGAGTTTTGCCTTCGGCCAGGGTCGGACCGCCGATACGTCCGGCGGAGGAATAGCCCTCCGGCGTGGTGTAGAGCGTGTTGTAGCAGGAGAGCACCGGGTCGGCCGAGTGGGTGTTGATGGCCTGGAAACGGCTGATACGCGGAATTTGCAGGTTTTCGTAAGCGGGATCCCAGGTGAAGGGTTGCCATTCGTCGTAGTAATAGACCTCATGCAGACCTTCGTCGTCGGTATAGGTGGCCGCATCGTCGCGTTCAAACCAGCCGGTGTAGAGTTTCCAGTGCTCGAAATTGCCCAGGGAGAAGTCTAGGTTGGGCGTATCCGAATTGATCTGCTGCCCGGTCGCGGACAGGCATGTCAGTACAGACAACCCGAGGGTAATCAGTTTTTTTAGTGACTTCATGCAAAAACTTCTCCTTATAATACGGGCGCAAAGTTAATAGAAATTCCATTACCTGAAAAATTAGATTTTCAATTCTTTCAACAGGAATGCAAATGGGGCTTTTCTGCAACGGATTTTTTTTCTATCTTTGTATCAAATTTAACTTTTCCGCTTATGGCCGATATGCAAGACCCGCGTTTTTTGAACGGTGACGATGACGCCGCCATCGCTTACATTCTCAAGCACGTTCCTGAGGCGGTGCGCAGCCGCATTGATGAGGACGATGTGCAGTATCTGCTCGATGTTGAGTTAGATTTCTATGACGAAAAAGGGTACCTGGACGATACCGACGAGGTGATCGAAATTGACGAAGACGAATTGGCCGCCTACCTGCTCAAGGCGGCACGCAAGCAGGGACAGGAGCATGTTGACGAGGCGGTGGTGGACGCTTTCCTTGCCGCAGAGTACGCCTACAACGAGTCGCTGTACCGTTCATGAAACGATTTTTTTCCATCCTGTCGCATCTGCCGTGGGGGGTGATGTACGGCATCTCCAATGTACTCTACGTATTGGTTTACTACCTAGTCGGCTATCGTCGCGGGGTGGTGCGCGCCAATTTGGAGAAATCCTTTCCGGAAAAGGAGGATTCCGAAAGGCGCGGCATTGAAAAAGCCTTCTACCGCCACTTCTGCGATATGCTGGTCGAGACGGTCAAACTGTTCTCTATGCCGGAGGACGAGATCCGCCGTCGGATGGAGTTTCCGCCCTGTCCCGAAGTGGAGCGTTGGTATGCCGAGGGGCGTTCGGTGCTGGGGCTGATGGGCCACATGGGTAATTGGGAGTACATACCGTCCTATACGCTGCATGTGCCCCGCCATGTCCATGTGATCCAGCTTTACAAACAGTTGTACAACCCCGGTTTCGACCGTTTGATGCACGATTTGCGCGAGCGTTTCGGTTCGGAAAGTGTCGAGGCGCGCAAGGGTTACCACACCATTGCCGGCTACATCGGTGCCGGACAGCAGGTGGCCGTCGGTTTCCTGGCCGACCAGGCGGTGGACCGGGCGAAATTCTCGCTCGATTTTATGCACCGGACGGCGCCGGTCTATGAAGGTGCCGAACGGATCGGAAGGCATTTCCACTGTGCCATTCTGTATTTTGACATCGAAAAAACGTCCCGTGGACACTATCGGGTTCATACCATCCCTCTGACCGCCGACGCTTCGGCCGAAGAGGAGCATACCCTGACCACCCGCTACATCCGCTTGCTGGAGGCGTCGATCCGCCGCCAGCCCGAGTTGTACCTCTGGTCACACCGTCGTTGGAAATACGCTCAGTCATGATACAAAGCAGTCAGTCGCAGAACAGGGTATCGGTCATCATCCTCAATTGGAACGGATTGGCCTATTTGCAACGCTACCTGCCTTCGGTGGTCGCCCATACCGACCCGGCTATGGCCGATGTGATCGTTGCCGACAACGGTTCCACCGATGGTTCCGTCGCCTGGCTCAAGCAGGCCATGCCTCAGGTGCAGGTGTTTGAATTTGCGGAAAACCATGGATTTGCCGAAGGTTACAATATCGCCGTGGACCGGGTGGATACGGAATATGTCGTGCTGCTCAATTCGGATGTCGAGGTGACACCCGGTTGGTTGGACGCTCCCATTGCCTATATGGAGAAGCATCCCCGCGTGGCGGCCTGCCAGCCCAAGATCCTCCAGGCGGCCGATCACGGACGATTCGAATTTGCCGGTGCCTGTGGCGGATTTATCGATTACTTGGGTTATCCCTTCTGCCGCGGAAGGATCATGGATACGCTGGAGACCGACAGCGGTCAGTACGATACGGTGGTCCCTGTTTTTTGGGCTACCGGTGCCTGCCTGATCATCCGGCAGGACGATTATGTGGATTACGGCGGACTGGATCCCCGTTTCTTCGCGCACCAGGAGGAAATCGACCTTTGCTGGCGTCTGTGGTCGCGCGGACGGGAGGTGGTGGTCGTTCCTCAGTCCAAGGTGTTCCATGTGGGAGGCGGTACGCTCAACAAGGAAAATCCACGCAAGACCTACCTGAATTTCCGCAACAATCTGCTCATGCTCTATAAAAACCTTCCTTTCGGAAAATTGCTTTGGCTGATGCCTGTCCGCTTTGTGCTCGACTGGACGGCGGCGCTTTCCTTCCTGCTGCAGGGGCATCCGCATGATTTTCTGGCGGTAGTCCGGGCGCGTTGGAGTTACCACAGGATGAAGGCGCAGATGCGGGCGTCCCGCCGGCAGAACCGTGAGGTGAGCCTGGTGGACCGTATTCCTACGGTTTATCCGCACAGCATATTGGTACAGTCCATGCTGTTGGGACGCAGACAATACAGCCGGTTAGCGTCCGGCAAGTAGGGATTGGGCGTTGCGGACCGCTTCGTCCGTGATGCATTCGCCGCTGAGCATTTTGGCGATTTCCTGCACCCGGCCGGCTTCGTCCAATTGAAGGATGTGGGTTTCGGTTTGTTCCCCTTCGTCTTTGTACACCTTGTAATGTACGTCGGCTTTGGCGGCAATCTGCGGCAGGTGGGTGATGCAGACAATCTGCGTGCGGTTGCCCATTTCCCGTAGAATCCCGGCCATGCGGGCTGCGGTTTCGCCCGACACTCCCGTGTCAATCTCGTCAAACAGGATGGTGGGCAGTTGGGTGGAGTTGGCTATCATAGCCTTGATACACAGCATAATACGGGCAATTTCGCCTCCCGATGCCGTTTGGGCGATGGGTTGCAGCGCCATTTGCCGGTTGGCCGAAAATCGGATGACCGCGCGGTCGGCCCCCATGGCACCCACCTCCGTTTCCTCCAGCAGAATATCGAACCGGGCGTTGGGTACGCCCAGCGGAACCAGCTGACGGGTGAGCTGCCCGACAATCGGATCAATTACTTCGGCACGTCGCCGGTGAAGTTCGCCTACAACGCTGTCGAGCGTGGCACGGGCCTGTGCCACCGCTTCGGTCAAACGCGCCTGCGTCTCGTCCCAATGGTCGATGGCGGCCAGGGCTTGTTCAAATTCGCGCTGTTTTTCCAACAGGCCCGCTATGCTGTCCACCTGATGCTTCTGCTGCAGCGTGTAGATGAGGTCCAACCGCTGGTTCACCTGTTCCAACCGCTGCGGATTCACATCCACGCTTTCCTGCAGCCGTTCCAGTTCGGTGCTGATGTCCTTCAACTCGATGGTGGCGCTGTGCAGCCGTTCGTACAATTCACCGTAGCGTGCTCCCCATGTGGATGACGGGCGGAGCTGGCTGTCGGCGAAGTTGAGTGACGAAAGTGCTCCACCTTCATCCTGCAGGGCGGCATGTGCCTGTGCCAGAGCGGAAAGCAGATCGGTGGCATGCTCCAGTGTCTGCTGTTCCTCTTCCAGTAAGGCCTGTTCGCCGTCGGTAAGGCCGGCTTCCGTCAGTTGGTCGTATTGGAAGCGCAGATAGTCCGTATCCTCCCGGTGTCTGCGTGCGGCCTCGACAGCCTCCTGCAGTTCGGTTTGCGCGTTGCGCCAGCTTCGGTAAGCTTCGCTGCATCGGGCCAGCAGTTCGTTATTGCCCGCGAGCGTGTCCAGCAAGGAGAGCTGGAAGGAACTTTCCTTGAGCAGGAGATTGGCGTGTTGCGAGTGGATGTCCATGAGCCGGCTGCCCAGTTCCCGGACCAAACCGGCGGGGCAGGGACTGTCGTTGACGAACAGGCGCGACTTGCCGCTGTCCGTCATTTCGCGGCGCAAAATGCACTGTTCCTCATAGTCCATCCCGTGGTCGTTGAAGAAGGGCTCCATACCATATCCCCGTAGGTCGAATACAGCCTCGACGACGCATCTTTTCGCACCGTCGCGGATAACCTTCCCCTCTGCGCGGCCGCCCAACAATAGGTGCAGAGCGCCCAACAGAATGGATTTGCCGGAACCGGTTTCGCCGGTTATGACAGAAAATCCGCGGTTGAAGTCAATGTCCAATTCGCGGATGAGCACGTAATTTTCAATATGCAGCGATTGCAACATGGGGTGTTATTTTAATGCAGCGGTTTTGTTCTGCATGGTGGGTGCGATGTAATTGAGAATCTCGTAGGCGTTTTTGCGTTCCTCCGGGGTTCCTTTCGAGAATATGTTGACGATTTCGTCTATTTTTGTTTCCACAAATTCGGATACGATAATCACAGAGGGACGGGATTTGTACACCGTCTTCAGCACGGGCAGCCCTTCGGCGATCTTGGTCCGGCTTTTGTCGGGCGAAATGCCCATCTCGTCCAACCCCAGCCGATGGTATTCGTAGAAGAACTCGCGGAATGGACGAACCACATCATCGAGTAGGTTGTTGATCAGCGCATAGCGGTTCTGGTTGTCCTCAAAGGCGCGCCAGCCGGCCTCACTGGTGCTCTGCGCCTGGTTGACGATGTTCTCCGCCCGTCTGAAACAGGGGGTTCCACCCAGACGCGAAAAACTGTCATTGTCCGTACCGATGATGACCAGCGCGTAGAAGGCCAGTACTTCGGTCAGATTGTTGCCGAAGGAGGTTTCGTCAAAACTGAGCGGGTCGTTTTCGTTATAGCTGAATACCAGGTTTTTGTCGTTGTACGAGAAAATGGGGGTCTTGTAATTGCTGTTGAATACAGGTCGGTTGGCCTGTACCTGCAGCTCGGCGCTGAACGTGTTGCCGGAATACGTGTTGACCAGAATCAGCATGGAGCAGTCAATGCGTTCGTGTGTCTGGTATTCGTATTCCGTCCAGCGGCGGTCGTTCATGAACTCGGTCAGTGACTTCTGTAGCGTTTCGAATACCGATTTGTTGGTGCCCTGGATCTGGTCGGCATTGACGGTCACCTTGCAGTTCAGTTCCTGCGCCTGCACGGTGAGCAGGTGGGAGAGCAGGAGCAGAAAGATCCATATGTTTCTCAGCCGGTTCATGAAATAACAAGGTTGACAATGTCGCGGGCCACCTCCTCTTTGCTTTTCAGCGGAAAGCGGGTGACATGGCCCCGGGTATCGAAAACAGTGATTTTGTTGGTGTCGCACCCGAATCCGGCGCCGGCGTCCTGCAGGCTGTTCAGTACGATGTAATCCAAATGCTTGCGGGTCAGTTTTCCGCGGGCGTGCGCTTCTTCGTCGTGCGTTTCCAGAGCGAATCCGACCAGTATCTGGCCGGATTTTTTGCATTCGCCCAGCGTGGCGGCGATGTCACGGGTGGGCTGTAGGTGCAGTTGCAGTCCCTGCTCGCCCCGGTTGATTTTGAGGGGGGCACAGGTGTCCGGTGTGAAATCCGCCACCGCCGCGCTCAGAATGGCCATGTCGGTCCGCGGGAATTCGCGGACAGCGGCGTCATACATTTCCGCTGCCGACTGCACGTCGATACGTTGTATGCCGGGATGCGCGGTCCGACAGGCGGTCGGCCCGGTGATAAGGGTTACTTCGGCCCCCATGCCGGCACAGGCTTCTGCCAATGCGAACCCCATCTTGCCGCTCGAGTAATTGCCGATGAAGCGTACCGCATCGATTTTTTCGTAGGTAGGGCCTGCCGTAATCAGCACTTTTTTGCCCGTCAAGGCACCGGCTTCCGCAAAATGCCGTTCCAGTACCTGCAGGATGTGCGCCGGCTCGGCCATGCGTCCTTTCCCGCTCAATCCGCTGGCCAGTTCGCCCTCTTCCGCCTCTATGACGGTGACTCCGTCTGTACGCAATGTGTCCAGATTGGCCTGGGTGCGTGGATGGCGGTACATGTCCAGAACCATGGCTGGAGCCGCAAACACGGGACAACGGGCCGACAGGTAGGTGGTGGTCACCAGGTTGTCGGCGATGCCGTTGGCCATCTTGGCCAGGGTGTTGGCGCTGGCCGGTGCGATCAGGTAGGCATCGGCCCATAGTCCGAGCGATACATGGCTGTTCCAGCGTCCGTCGGTCGGATCGAAGAAGTCCACCAGTACGGGACGTTTGGAAAGCGTCGCCAGGGTGAGGGGCGTGATGAATTGCTTGGCGGTTTCCGTCATAAGCACCTGCACTTCGGCTCCCGCCTTGATCAGGTCTCTGACGAGCGTAGCCGTCTTGTAGGCAGCGATGCTGCCCGTCAGTCCGACTACGATATGTTTGCCTTGCAACACGGTGTTGTTATTTCATTTTGGCGGGGTTGCGGTAGTAGATCTTATCCTCGATGTACTCCTGCGTGGCCAGCAATACCGGCTTGGCCAGCCGCTCGTAGTATTTCGAGATTTCGATCTGCTCGCGGTTCTCGAACACCTCTTCCATATTGTCTACGTTGTTGACGGCAAACTCCTCCAGTTTGTGCTTGAGTTCGTCCTTGATCTCCATGGCGATTTGGTTGGAACGCTTGGCGATGATGGCGATGGTTTCATACACATTGCCGGTGTTTTCGCACAGGTTGTTCACGTCGCGCGTGATCGTGTTGGTAGGAGCATTGGTCTTCTTGTAATCCATAATGTTGTATTGAATTTAAAAATGTCTTTTCAATTGTTTGGTGTATTTCTCTATTTCCTTCGCGTGTTTGGTCTCGGGATATTCTTTCAGAAAATAGTAACACTCGTCGTAGGCGTCTTCGCAGCGGGCGTCCTTCTTTTCCTCCACACTCCGCATGGCTTCCTGGTACTTGGAACGTACCACAATCCAGGCGAAATCCTCCAGATAACGGGTGTCGGGGTAGTCATTCATCGCATTCTGCGCCGTGATGATGGCTGCGCGGTAGTTGTTGCCCCGGTAGTCGCCCAGGTTGTAGTACAGTTTTGCGTTCGCCAGTTCGCGTTCGGCCAGTTTCTCGCGGAGCTGCGAGAGCAGGGAGCGGACTTCGTCGCTGTGTTTGTCGTGCGGGAAACGGTCCAGGTAGGCTTCGAATTGTTCAATAGCCTGCATCGTATTGCTCTGGTCGAGTTCCGCTTCCGGCGAAAGCTGAAAGTAACAATATCCCAACATGTACATGCACTCTTGGTAATGCGGATATTGCAGGTAGTGGGTTGTGTAACCCTGGTAGTAGTGGGCGCCGGAGATGTAATCCTTCCGTTTGGTGTAGGAGGTAGCCAGCAGATAGGTCACGTTCTCGGCATCCTTGGTCCCCCGGTAAAAGCGGGACACCTGTTCGAGCAGGGTGATGGTCTTGGCATAGTCGCCCTTGGCGAAGAATTGTTGCGCCGCCTGGTACTTTTCCTCGTTCGAGCCGTTTTTAAGCAGCTTGGTATAGGCGCTCCCGTACAAGAGGGGAGTGCCGCAGAACAAGCAGAACAACCATGTGAGCAATACCTTTTTCATCAAGTGGCAAAGATACAACTTTTTTTATTTCCAAGGCGTCGTTTTACGCGAACGTTTTCCAAATACCGGATCCAGGCTCAGTTTGATTTGAATCAGCGGCAGCAGGATGTCCAGCAATACCAGCCCGAAGTAGTATTTGCGTTCGTTCAGCGCATAGGCGTTGTAATTGATGACTGCATACTGGGTGATCCATCGGATGAGCCCGAAGGCGGCAGCGGTCAGCTGCAGGGGCGGATTGCCGGTTTGCAGCAGCGTGGCGGTCAGTACGATGTAGAAGACGGCGCGCGAGACATATTCGCAGCCCAGCAGCCAGCGGCTTCCGCTGCGGTAACGCGATGCGGTGGTCAGATGGCGGCGCTTCTGATGGAACCAGTCGTGCCAGGTGGTCTTGGGCAGGGATTCGGTAAAGGAAAGCGGTGAGGCTTCAATCCGAGTGTTTCGTCCGGTACCGGCCTCGTTGACAAAAAGGTCGTCGTCGCCCGAATTTACGTTGAGGTGGCTGTTGAATCCCTTGTTTTCAACAAACAGGCTTCTGCGATAGGCCATGTTGCGTCCCACCCCCATATACGGATGACCGGCCAGCGCGAAATTCAAGTACTGCATGGCTATGGTCATGGTGTCGTACGAGATGAAGCAGTTCAAAAGCGTGTGTTCGCGCTTATAGCCGCTGTAGCCGAGTACGAGGTCGGTTCCTTCCGTAAAGTTGCGTACCATGGCGCTGATCCAGTGCTTGGATACGGGCCGGCAGTCGGCGTCGGTCAGCAGGAGCAGATCGTGCTTGGCGGCTTTGATACCGAGTGTCAGGGCAAATTTCTTGGAATTGATAAATTTCGCCTCCTGCGGGACAAAGGTGGTCTGCAGATGCGGGTAGAGGCTTTTGAGTCGTGTCAGTTCGTCGGCCGTTGCGTCGGTTGAACCGTCATCCACCACCACGACCTCGTATTCCGGGTAATCCTGTTCCAGCAGGGAGGGCAGAAAGTCGTGCAGGTTGTCCAACTCGTTTTTGGAGCAGATCACTACCGATACCGGTGGCTTTTGTGTGGAGAAATTCTCTTTGCTTCTGCGGACACGCCGGCGGTAGCGCGACAATCCGGTATAGAACCCCCAATAGTACACCATTTGCACCGTGAAAGCGGCGGTCAGTGTTCCCAGCAGGATCCATTCGGGTATCGACATCCGGGTGAAAAAGGAGAGTATGGCGTTGAATATCGCTTGCATGACGGATTAAATCGAATCGCTGAATACGGCTTTGGGCATCGGACGGCAGTTGTAGGTGGAGGCCATGGCCTCTCCGTAGGCGCCGGCGCTTCGGATGGCCATCAGGTCGCCGCGTGCGGCTCCCGCCACCTGTCGGTCTTTGCCGAACACATCCGACGACTCGCAGACCGGCCCCACCACATCGTAGGTTTCGCGGGGACGCGTCGAGCTGATGTTCTCGATGGCATGGAAGGCATCGTACATGGCCGGACGGAGCAGGTCGGTCATACCGGCGTCAAGAATGGCGAATTTTTTTACTTCCCCTTCCTTGACATACAGTACCTTGCTGATCAGTGAACCGCATTGCGCCACGATGGCGCGGCCGAGTTCGAAGTGGATGCCCGGATGGTCCGTGCGGTCAATCAGTTCGTTGAACAGAGCGAAGTAGCCTTTGAAGTCCGGTATGCAGCCCGTGTCCGGATGTTGGTAGTCAATGCCCAGACCCCCTCCGAAATTGAGGGTTTCAAACGCATACCCACGGCTCCGCAGGTCGGCTGTCAGCGCGTTGACTTTGACGGCCAGTGTGCGGAATACCTCCAGCTCCGTGATTTGGGAGCCGATATGGAAGTGCAGTCCCTTGAGTCGGATACCGGGCAGCTGCCGGGCGGTCTGCAGGGCGTGCTCCAGCATGGAGAGGTTGATGCCGAACTTGTTTTCGGAAAGTCCGGTAGTGATTTTCGCATGTGTATGCGCGTCCACGTTGGGGTTGACGCGCAAGGCAACGGGGGCGGTGGTGTGCAGCTCGCCGGCGATTTCGGAAATGACCTGCATCTCGGCCTCCGATTCCACATTGAAGCAGGCAATACCGCACTTGAGTGCCAAACGGATCTCCCAATCCGATTTGCCGACACCGGCATAAACAATCCGGGAGGCGGGGAAACCGGCCTCCATGGCGGCCTCGATCTCGCCGCCGCTCACGCAGTCGGCTCCGAATCCGGCGGCGGCAATGGTTTTGAGAATGACCGGGTTGGCATTGGCTTTGACGGCATAATGCTCTTCAAAGCCGTAGCGTGCCGTTTCTTCCTTGACCAGGGCAAGCGTCCGCCGCAGCAGTTCCATGTCGTAATAGTAGAACGGCGTCGGGTGTTGTGCCAGGGCGGCTATGGGGAAATGTGTGCTCATTGCTTTAGTTGAATAGGTGGGAGGACAATGCTTGAAGCGCACGGACCTTGTCGCCGGCTTTGACTACAAAGGATACGTTGTAGTTGCTGCCGCCGTAGGAGATCATCCGCACGGGGACTTCGGCAAGCGCGTTGACCACTTTGGCTTGGAACCCGACGTTCTCACTGTCCATGTCACCGGCTACGCAGATGATGACCATATCCTTGTCAATGGACACTGTACCGAATTTTTTGAGTTCGTTGACGATTTCGTCCAGATGTTTGGTGTTGTCAATGGTAATGGATACACCCACCTCCGAGGTGGTGATCATGTCAATGGAGGTCTTGTTGCTTTCGAAGCACTCGAACACCTTGCGCAGGAAGCCGTAGGCCAGCAGCATCCGGCCCGACTTGATCTTGATGACAGTGATATTGTCCTTGGCGGCCACGGCTTTGATTTCGTGGCGGATCATCTCGTTGGAGATCAGTGTTCCGGGGGCTTGGGGGTCCATGGTGTTGAGCAGGCGGACGGGGATGCCCTCCAACTTGGCCGGTTGTATGCAGGTGGGGTGCAGAATTTTAGCACCGAAATAGGCGAGTTCGGCAGCTTCCTCAAAATTCAATTTCGCCACCGGTTTGGTTCCTTCCACAAAACGGGGGTCGTTGTTGTGCATGCCGTCGATGTCGGTCCAAATCTGAATCTCCTCGGCTTTGACGGCGGCACCCACCAGCGAGGCGGTGTAGTCGCTGCCGCCGCGCTGCAGGTTGTCAACCTCGTTGTAGGCGTTGCGGCAGATGAAGCCTTGCGTGATATAGATTTCCGTGTTGTCGGGTAGCTTGGCGAGTTCCTTCTGCAGGTGCTCGCGGATGTAGGCGCTGTCCGGTTCTCCGTTTTTGTCGATGCGCATGTACTCCAGAGCCGGCAGCAGTACAGACTTCACGCCCTGCTCCTGCAGATAGAGGTTCACCATGGCGGTTGACATCAGTTCACCCTGCGACAGTATGCTTTTCTCTTCAAACAGCGTGAAGATGGCGCTTTTGGTGAAGGAGCGGAGCAGGTCGAAGTTGGTCTTCAGGGTCTCGCGCGCTTGCTGTTTGGTCGCCTCCTTTTGGTAAAGTTCATCAATTACCTGCTGGTATTTGGCATCCAGATGGTTGATGACTTCGTTGGCGCTGACCGGATTTTTCTTGTACAGGTAGTCCGAAATTTCCACCAAGGTGTTGGTAGTACCCGACATGGCAGAGAGCACAACGATTTTTTTACGGCCGTCGCAGATGAGCTTGGCCACGTCTTTCATTCTTTGGGCGGAACCTACGGATGTGCCGCCGAATTTGAGCACTTTCATAACTTGTGTGGATTAAGTTGGTATACAAAATTTCAAGGTGCAAAGTTACGAATTATTCGGGATTTTACATCGTTTGGCCGGATTTTTGTGCGTAGGAAAAATAAGGAGGCCCGACTGAGTCAGCCGGGCCTCCCTGTTATTGCGGATGTTCCAATCAGTCAATGACGTCTTGGGAGTAATCCATGGCCGCCATACGCTTGTAGGTGGCATAGTGGTGTTGTGCGTTGCGCTTGGCTTCGTCGAAGAGTTCCTGGGCCTCCTCCGGTTTCACCTTCTTGAGCGAGAGGTAACGTACCTCGCCGTCGAGGAAGGCCTGGAAGTTGTCCCAGTTCGGAGCCTTCGAGTCGAGTTGGAAGGGGTTCTTGCCTTCGGCAGCCAGACGCGGATCGAAGCGCCACAGGTGCCAGTAGCCGCATTCAACAGCTTTGGCTTCCTCCGCCTGGCTCTTGCCCATGCCGCCTTTGGCCTTCAGGCCGTGGTTGATACAGGGAGCGTAGGCGATAACCAGCGACGGGCCGGGATAGGCTTCGGCTTCGCGCAGGGCCTTCAGACACTGTGCGTTGTCGGCACCCATAGCCACTTGGGCTACATATACATAGCCGTAGGTGGCCTGCATCAGGCCCAGGTCTTTCTTCTTGATACGCTTGCCACCGGCAGCGAATTGGGCGATGGCGCCCACCGGCGTAGCCT
>JAGDAS010000141.1 GCA_017959385.1 Paludibacteraceae bacterium | reverse complement strand
CATTCAGATAGTCAACCTCCTCCTTGCGAGTCAGATTGCGATCGCGTGTCAGGGTGATGATCTCTACGCCAGGAGCCATCACGAGGAAGGTCATGTCGAAACGAATCTGGTCGTTACCTGCGCCAGTAGAGCCGTGGGCGATGGCGCTGGCACCGATCTCCTTGGCGTAGCGTGCGATGGCAATGGCTTGGAAGATGCGCTCCGACGATACCGAGATGGGGTAGCAGTTGTTGCGCAGCACATTGCCGAATACCATGTATTTCAAACTTTTTTCGTAGTACTCCTGGGTGACATCCAGCGTGACATACTTGGTGGCGCCCAACTTGTAGGCGTTCTCTTCGTTGGCTTTGAGTTGTTCCTTGCTGAAACCACCCGTGTTGGCGCAGGCGGCATACACTTCATAGCCCTTCTCCTTGGCCAGGTACATGACCGTGTAGGAGGTGTCCAATCCGCCGCTGAAAGCGACCACTACTTTTTTCTTTTCCATATATGCGTAAGTTTTGATTTTGTTTTCAATCGGGAAATCCGTCCGGGAAACGGCGTTTGATAATGTCCAGTACAGCGGGGTCTTTGGCCAGTTCCTCGTCTGCGTCGCGTACGCTGCGTTCACGTTCCGGGTCGAAGAGCATACCCGTGCAGACACAATAGCGCCGGTCGGTGCGCACCAGTACATCGTGGTTGATGCACCCCTCACATCCTTTCCAGAAGGATTCGTCGTCGGTGAGTTGGGCGAAGGTAACCGGAATGTAGCCGTGTTCGGTGTTGAGTTTCATCACCGCCGCGCCGGAGGTGAGGCTGAAAATCTTCGCCTTGGGCCAGCGGAGGCGGGCCAGCGTAAACGTCACGTGTTTGATGCGTTTGGCCAAGCCCAGGCCGCGGAATTTGTCAGCTACAATCAGTCCGGAGGTGGTAACGTATGCTTTTCCGCCCCAGGTTTCGATATAGCTGAATCCGGCGAATTCTTCGCCGTAGAGCGCAATGACGGCTTTGCCTTCGCGCATTTTCTGTTTCACATATTCCGGATTGCGCTTGGCAATACCGGTCCCGCGCACCTTTGCTGCAGCCGCAATGGTGGTCAGGATGGTGTCCACATAGGGGATATGACTTTCGTCAGCCACCCATATTTGAATATCTTTCGCTTCCACGGTTGTATATTAGTTCGTTCCAATCAGATTTGAGAGCAGGGCGGTGATTTCCGCACGTGAATATCCCTCACGGGGAATAATCAGAATGGTGTCATCACCGGCGATGGTGCCGAGTATCGCGTCACCTCCCTCGTCGTCGATTTCGGCGGCGATGCCGCTGGCATATCCCTTGCGCGTCTTCATCACAGCGATATTGCCGGAGAATTCCAGCGAGTTGGCTCCGATAATCTGCACTTCGCCCCCGCCTCCGTTCAGGAAGGGCGGTTCGGAGAGCTTGTATTGGTATGCTCCTGTGCTGTCAAGCGTTTTTGTGATCTTCAGCCGTTTCAAATCGCGCGAAAGCGTGGCCTGCGTCAGCGAGTAGCCGTGCTCTGTCAACACGGTGAGCAGTTCCTCCTGGCTTCCGATTTTCTGGCGGCTCACGATTTCCCGTATGGTGTTCAAACGGCTCGATTTTTCTTTCATTTCTGTATGAAATTACAGGTTTTATTCAAAAAACATGCAAAAATATACAATTATTGAATACGATGTATGTTTTTTAGGGAAAATTTGCACTACAATGCCTTGAATAAAAAAAGGACGTCCCGCTGGGGGACGTCCTTGTATGTGGAGTAGTCGCTTTTATTGCTTGATGAGCTTGAACACTTTGCTGTTGGCTGCATCCTGTACGCGTACCAGGTAAGAGCCGCTGGGCAATGTGGCCACCGGTGCCTGTTTTCCCACGTAAGTGGCAATCAGCGAGCCACTGAGCGTGTAGATCGAAATAGCGGGTGTTTCGCCCGTGCCCTCAATGAATACGTATTCATCGGCCGGGTTGGGATACATCCGGATGGCGGCACCCTGGGCGTCAGGATCGGCGTTGATCTCCTTCACACCGGTCATGCAGTAGTCGTAGATGTGGTAGTGCTTGTACTGCTTGTTGATGGTACTGCTGCGGCTTCCGTTGATCACATAGCGGATGCCCTTGCCGCTGCCTCCGCTCAATCCGTAGTTGCAGGCGTTGTGGATATGCACTCCCTCGGCATTGGGTACTTCAATGGAGTTTTCAATCGCTATTTTGCCACCAGTGCGGATGAACACGTCGTAAACGCCCATCATACAGGCGTAGTGCTGCGTTACGTTGTCGGCCACTTTGTATGCGGCCCAGCCGTCCACGGTGCCGTCGTGGCTCATATATTCCGCCTGCGAACGCACATCGTACGGGGTTTCACATTGGTAGAAGTAGGTGCGTCCGTTCTCGCCGTTCCACAGGGTCTGGTATTCCTGGAAATGCTCGTTGAACAAGCCGTAGATGGTTACATCGTCGCCGTTGACCACCAGACCGTTCTTGGATGTGTTGCGGGTCCAGCCGACTCCGTAGGAGTGGTCGGCGCGCCAGATCCAGAAGTGGTCGGCAACGACATCGTTGGCGTTGATTTCCACAGCAATTTCGGCATGCGTGTTTTTATCCCGGGCGCCGCCTACGCGGAAAAAGAGGTCACTGAGCTGGATGGGTGCTCCGCTGTGGTCGGTGTTGTTCTTCTCTGTTCCCACCTGCAGCAGCGTGCGGGTGGAGGTGCCGGCGTCCAACAGCAGGCTGGCTACAATCACATCCTCCACATCGTCGATAATCATCACGGAGGTCGTGTTACCGTCGGTGGGGCGGAGGGTGGCATAACCGGTGCCCATTACGATGGTTCCGGCTCGGGTAATATGAATGGGGGCTTCAAGATCATAGATGCCCGGGGTGAAGAACAGGTATTTGCCGGCGGCCAGTTGTGCGTTCAGAGTGGCGGCGGTTACACCGGGACGGGCCACGTAGAAATTGTCCAGGAGGTCGTAGGAGAGACCTTCGCCCGGATTGTCCTCCGAATAGGAGACGCCGGTGCAGTTCTCACGCCAGTCGGGCACAAACACCTTGTATCGGCCGGATTCGTAGAAGAGGAAGGGCTTTTCACGGATAATCGGGGTAACCGGCTCGTTGCTCAGGAATCCCCAGCTGCCGTTGTCGCCTTTGGAGCGCCAGTTGTCCTTGTGGCGGTTGGCAACACTCTCCGAACCGAATTCGATGCCTTGATAGGCATGATTCCATCCCGGAATGCCGATGCCGTTGGTGCCGGTTTGGTAGTGGCAGTTGCGGGAGTACCATTGTTGTTGGGCCCATCCGCTGGCCGAACGCTGGAAATAGCAATCGGCGGCATAGCCACCGCTGGCCGATTTGCCCAGATCGAACAGTGTCTGCCGTTCGGAATAGACGCGGCGCATGGGGGCTGCCTGTGATACGGCCCACCAGAAGTTCTCCCCGTCGGTACGGGTGATGCGTACGTTTTCAATGCTGCGCCAGAAAGTGCAGGTTACGTTGCTCCCTTGCAGCGGGCACAGGGCGAATACATTGTGCAGGGAGGTTTTGTGGGGTACGTCCCCCAATCCGGCGATGCTGGTGTAGTAGCCGATGGCGAAGGGTGTGTAAACGGTGGTGTCAATCACTTGTTCGTCGCGTTCGAACGTGTAGCTGTGCTGGTAGTGGTATTGTCCCGGATGGAAGTAAAAGGAATAGCGATTGGACGAGAACTGACCGTTGTAGCCGGTGCCGTTCATATCCGCTCCGATTCTGTTGATGGTTGTGAGTATGCTGTCAATATTGTCTGTCGGGCGGAAAATGTAGGTGTTGCTACCGAACAGTTGGGTTTCCATGGCCAGATGGATGGAATCGCCGGCCTCGTTGGTAAGCAGGTAGTAGAGGTCGTGGGCATTTCCGCCGTTCAAGGCATCGGTATATTGCGCTTCATCGGTGGTGCCGAGTGTTTCGAGTGCGCCAAAACGGCCGGTGGAGCGTTCCACTTTGTATGTGGCGTTGTCCGGGTTGTCAAACGACAGGATGATGTTGTCGCCGGAAAGACTGATCTCTGCAGCGAAAGCGGGTAGGGCCAGCATAACCAGCGCGCCCGTCAGTTCACAGAATGTCATGTGTTTTTTCATGGCAAGTGCGGTTTTTTGATTTTAAGCAATCGCAAATATAGGGATTAATAAGAATTAAATTGTACATTTGTGACGAAAAAAAACGACCACCATGCAAAACCGGACAAATTTCGCTACGAAACTCGGGGTTATACTGGCAACCGTCGGGTCCTCTGTCGGGCTGGGTAACATTTGGCGTTTCCCGTTTGAGGCGGGGCGTAATGGCGGTAGTGCGTTTATCCTTATATATGTAGGGTGTGTTCTGTTGTTGGGCATCCCCTGCATTTTGGCTGAGTTTCTGGTGGGACGCCGTTCTCATGCCAATCCGGTGGAGGCATTCGGAAAGTTGGCGCCCCGTACACCCTGGTATCTGGTCGGGTTGATGGGTATTTTCACCGGCTTTTGTATCAACGGTTTTTATTGTGTGGTGACGGGGTGGACCTTCTCCTATTTCCTTACGTCGCTACGCGGATCTTTTTTTGAAGACGGTACCGATTACAGTCGGTTTTTTACGGAGTTCTCCACAGGCACCTGGCAACCGATTCTTTGGGCGGTGCTGGCGATGCTGGCCGTTCATTGGGTGGTGAGCCGTGGCGTGCGCAAGGGAATCGAGATGTCGGGCCGCATCCTGATGCCCGTGTTGTTCCTGCTTTTGCTGGTACTGGGCGTCCGTGGTTTGTTCATGCCGGGTGCCGCAGAGGGTTTGCGCTTTCTGTTTATGCCCGATTTTTCAGGGGTAACGGCCACTACGGTGCTTTCGGCATTGGGGCAGGCTTTTTTCTCACTGAGTGTCGGAATGGGAGCTCTGCTTACCTATTCATCGTATTTCAGTGATGAGGTGAGTCTGGAAAAGACGGCCTATCAGGTTGCGGGATTGGATACGTTGGTTGCCATTCTGGCGGGGATTGTTGTTTTTCCGGCGGTGTTTTCTTTCGGCATCCAGCCCTCGGCGGGTCCGGGTCTGGTTTTTGTCACCATGCCGGAAGTGTTCGCAGGTATGCCGTTGTCCAACCTCTGGTCGTCCCTTTTCTATCTGTTGCTGGCGATTGCCGCCCTAACCTCGTCGGTTTCGTTGCACGAGGCTGTGGTGGCGTTTATATCCGAGCATTTTGAACTCTCGCGCCGCAAGGCCTCCCTCTTTGTACTGATGATAGTCGTATGCATGGGTGCGCTTTGTTCCCTTTCCATCGGTGTTTTGGGTAAATATACGCTGGGCGGAAGGAATTTCTTCGATATGCTTGATTTCCTCACATCGGCGTTCCTCTTACCATTCGGCGGCTTATTGACTACGCTGTTTGTCGGATGGAAGTTGGGTCCCGCTTCCCTGCAGGAGGAGCTCTCCTCGCACGGGCGTTACCGGGTACGGCTTATCAAGGTCTATTTGTTTCTGATCCGGTTTGTCGCACCGATTTGCATTTTAGCCATTTTTTTGTTCAATCTTTTAATGTAATTCACTTTGTTTCATCCTTTTTCCATTTTTCACCCCTATGGGAAAACTGCACGATTTTTTCTTTTTCACGTCCGGTGAACGTCGCGGCGTGTGTGTGTTGCTGCTTTTGGTGGCGGTTTTAACGGTGGTGCGTGTGGTGTTGGCCCGTGCGGCCGATGACCTTCCTTTGCCGCAAGGTTCGGAATTTCCGGTTGATTCTTTACGGTCCGAAGAGACTCCACCGACGGTTACACCCACGGTGGAGGTGGCTGGGACGGTTTCCAAGCCCTTCCGCAAGTACGAGGCTCCGGTGCTTCACATTGAACTGAATACAGCCGATACGCTGTTGTTGACCGAATTGCGGGGCATCGGTCCGGGGTATGCCCGGCGTATCGTCGGATATAGGGAGCGTTTGGGTGGGTTTTACCGACCGGAGCAGTTGTTGGAGGTGTATGGTTTTACCGATGAGTTGTACGATAAGATTGCGGCTTTTGTGTGGGTGGATCCCAAGCAGATCAAGCCGCTCCGCGTCAACGCCCTGGGTGTCGCTCAATTGAAACGCCATCCGTATATCGGGTATTATCAGGCGGTTGCGTTGATTGCTGCGCGCGATTCCGCTGGAGGTTTTTTGCGGAGCATGCACGATATCCCGCTAAGCCGCGATCTTGCCCCCGATGACCATGAACGCCTCAGCCACTACCTGTCGTTTGAATAAGACGGATTGAAATGTTTGCTTCCCGGCAGGATGTTACTTGTTTGAGGGGAATTTTTGTATGGTGAGTTCGATGCGACGGTTGCGGGCGCGGCCCTCGTCGGTGGTGTTGTCGGCAATGGGGCGGGAGGCGCCGTAGCCGCGGCAGGTCATGCGCTCCGGGGCAATGCCCTGTCCACGAAGGTAATCCGCTACCGATTGCGCCCTTTTCAACGAAAGCGACTCATTGTAGGTTTCATTGCCCACGGCATCGGTATGCCCACCAATCTCAACAGCTATTAGGGGATGTTCCTTCAGCAGTTTCACCAACTTGTCCAACTCCATGCCGGAGGTTGCCGTCTGCAGTTCACTGGAGTTGAACTCAAAATAGATATTCTCCAAGGTAAAAGCACTGCCTTCTCCAATCGGCTGCAACGCATAGAGCTGTTCATGCTCGTGCTGCGATTCGCTGTACCGGCGGGAATGGGGTAGGTAGCCCGGGCGGCTGATGTTGAAGCCGGCTGGTCGTCCCTGTGGGAAAACAGCGGTGAAACGGCCGGAAGTTTTATCCGAGAAGGTGGTGGAGAGCAATTCACCTGTTTCGGTGTCGAAGACCTCGACCCGCGCCTGCAGTGCCCGGTGTGTCTGTTTGTCCATCACAATGCCCTCTGAAGTCGTCATCGGATGCGGACGCACCGCTTCGGGCAATGCGATTTCGTATATGCACATCTGTTTCCGTCCGTCCGTTCCGTTGGCCGACAGGTAGGCGGTTTCGCCCGTGGCGGCAAGCACAAACCCGGTTTCGTTTTGATGGGTGTTGACAGGGTAACCGATGTTTTCCGGCCGGTTCCAACGGCCGTCGGCCGAACGCCGTGCAATAAAGATATCGGAGCCGCCCATCCCCGGCCAACCGTTGGAGGAAAAGTAGAGCGTACTGCCGTCACTATGCAGAAACGGGCTGATTTCATCGAAGATTGTATTGATGCTGTCGCCCAGATTGACCGCTTCCCCGAAAAAGAGTTTGCCCGCAGGATCCATTGCTACATCGCAACGCCACAAGTCTTGCCCGCCGACACCGCCCTCGCGGTTGGACGAAAAATACAGTTCCTTGCCGGAGGCCGCCAGGAAAGGAGTGCTCTCCCACGCCCGTGTGTTCAGTGGCGCCCCCGGATGGATGGGATCAGACCAGCCGTTGCCCTGCCGTATGGTGTAATACACGTCGCAGCTGCCATAGCTGTCGGGACGGTTGCACGCCACAAAGAAGACATAGCGTCCGTCGGCCGAGGGCGAACAAGCGCCTTCATTCTCCCGCGTGTTGACCGGCTTTGCAAGCGGACGGGTTTGCTGCCAGCTTCCGTCTGCTTTGCGGTGACTGACATACAGGTCCTCCTGAATATCGTCCGTGCTACGCACCCAGCCTTTCTTTCCCACCACCACCGTTGAGGTAAAAGTGCTGCCGTCGGCCGATACACCCGGCCACAAATTGTCCCATTCCGTATTGATGCTGTCGCTCATACAGGTTCTCTCAATAGCCAGCGGATGCAGACGGAGCGAGTCGGCGAGTGCGCATTTGGCCCGGGCGTTGCGCACCGCACGGGTGGGTTTCAGCGAGGCCAGCAGTTCGTCGGCCTCCCGGTAGCGGCCCAAGTCAAACAGGGCATGCGCCTTGCGCATACGGGTTTCCTCGTATGCGCGGAGCCCTTTGACCGCCAAGGCACGGTTGAGCACAACCAAGCGGAGTGAATCCTCGCCCGTTTGCCGGTAGATATCGTCAAGCAGCCAATACCAGGCCGCTTCTTTTTTGTCTTTCTTGATTTCCTTCTCCGTTTGGGCAACCCCTTCGTCCATCCGACCCATGGCGAACAGCCCGCTGATCTGGGTGTGCCGGACAGGATCCATGGCCGACAGCGGGCGTGTCAGACAGGCGGCGGCCAGCAACAGGATGGTAAGGCGCGTTTTCATTTTGCGTAAGTTGAATCTATGCCTCCGACAACGATGTCGCGGATATGGGCGATTTGGTTTCGTTCCTCTTCAGGAGTCTGCGGATTGAACGCCACCGGTGGGTGAACCACCATCCGGATGCGGTGGGGCAGCGGGTAGAACGCATTGCGGGGCATAACCTCGTAGCAGCCCGAAAGGCTGATGGGAACCACCGGCAGGTGCATGGTGCGCGCAATCTCAAACGCACCCCGTTTGAAGGGTCCCGTTTGCCCGGTACGGGTACGTGAACCTTCCGGGAAAACGGCGATGGAAACGCCTCCTTTGATTTTCTCTTCCGCCTCGGTGATGCTGTTCATCGCCTGTTTGCCACCCTTTTGGTTGATATAAATGAATCCGGCTTCCTCACAGGCCTTGCCGATAAAGGGCAGGTTGCGCAGTTCCTTCTTCATAATCCATTTGAACGGACGCCCGATCCATCCGTAGATGGCGAAAATGTCGTAAATGCTGGCATGGTTGGCCACCAGAATATACGACTGACCCGGTTGGAGATGCTCCAGACCTTCCACTTGGTAAGGGCACCAGGTGATGGCGATCATCACGCGTGACCAAATCATGCCCGGATAGTAGCCCCAAATGCGGTGGTTGCCCAGTTTGCACCCCAGCCAGGTGGTGAGTGCGGTCAGAATCGTGGCCGGAATACCTATGGGCAAATAGATGAAAATCAAATAGATGAACCAGAATATACGCAGGATTCCTTGCATGTTGTTATCGCTTAACATCGTACAGTCAAGTGCAAAAATAGGTTTTTTTCGTTATCTTTGCAACAACTAAGCATGGATTTGTATGGCCCAGCAGCATTCAGCCAGGAATCTTCAAGTCAACAAGACCTCCGCACGCATGGTTCAGATCGCCAAGTACCTGGACCTGACGGATGCCGAGTTGGAAGAGCGTATCCGGGAGGCTTTGGAGTCCAATCCGGCCTTGCGGGACCTGCAGGCGGAATCACCCGGATCCAATGAACCCGCCGGAACGTCGGAAGATGATAATTCCGACGGTTCCACCGACGATTATACCGATGTGGACGCTGCTTATGACAACGCTTCCGATGGGGATGCGTACTCGGACGAAAATGATTATGCCGACTATGATGACGAGCCAGCCGAACCGAAGCATAATTGGATGGAACAAACCCAATCCGGGACCATGACACTTGCCGAAGACCTTTTGGCACAGTTCGATTCCAGCGTCTATTGTAACCCTGAATTACGGCGTTATGTAAAAGGATTGGTGTACCGCATGTCCGACAATGGCATCATTGAGGAGCGTCTTTCCGATTTGAAGGCGGAGTTTGAGCAACTCTTCACGGACCCTGACCATCCGTACGACGAGGAGGATCTGCTCCAGGCTTTGGCGCAGTTGCAACGGCTCGACCCTCCGGGTGTGGGCGCTGTGGGGGTAGGCATGGAGGGTATGGCGCGCAGCATGAGTCTGCAGCTGGAACGCAAAATGGAAGAGTTGGAACACCAAGGCGAACCTGTTCCCGAGGCGCTGGATGATGCCTTGATGATTGTTGACGAGTACTTCGCCCAATTGCACGATCAGGACATCCCTGCCTTGTTGCAGCAGTGCGGACTGGACGAGCAGCGTTTCGCGCGGGCCTTGCAGGAGATCCGCAAACTGCATGTGCACCCTGTTGGTCCGCAGGACGCGGGGCCGATGGTCATTCAGCCCGACTTTGTGTATGATCCGGAAAGCCATGAAATCACCTACCAGGGCCGGCAGATCGGTTCGTTGGCGCTTGATTCGCAGTTTCTGGCCTTCGGCGAACGGGCACAGGCCAAGGAGAAGAAAAACCGGGAGGATGAGGAAACCATCCGCTTTGTCAAACAATACCAAAGCAAAGCGACCCAATTCATCGATATTATCAACACCCGGACGCAGGCTATGGAAGGCATTATGCGTGTCATAGCCGCACGTCAGCGCA
The DNA here is from genome assembly GCA_017959385.1 of Paludibacteraceae bacterium. Taxonomy (GTDB): domain Bacteria; phylum Bacteroidota; class Bacteroidia; order Bacteroidales; family Paludibacteraceae; genus Enterocola. The sequence goes on along the minus strand of JAGDAS010000141.1, from coordinate 8,681 downwards.
AATTTTTGGAATCGGGTCAGGAAAATGCAATCAAGCCGCTGACCATGCAGGAGGTGGCCGATGCCGCCCAAGTGGACACTTCCACCGTTTCGCGCGTGGTCAACCGCCGTTATATCGAACTTCCAGGCGGTAATTTCCCACTGCGCCGCTTTTTTGTTTCCGGACTTACGACCGACCAGGGCGAGGAGGTTTCCAAGCAGGTTGTGCTCGACAGTCTGTCCGATTTGGTGGCGGCCGAGGATCCTGAACATCCGCTCAGTGACCAGGCCCTGGTAGCCCGGTTGAAGGAAAGGGGGTTCCAGGTGGCGCTGCGCACCGTCAACAAGTACCGGGGCTTGCTGCAAATCCCGGATTCCCGTAAGCGTAAACGAAAAGTCTGAGTGCCTGCTTGTCCTTTTTCCCGGGATGCAAGCAGGTTGTTATTCCACCTTTATCCTGCCCGAAGCGGTGTGGGCGCGCAGCGCATTGTCGTACATAGCGCCGGCCGTAACCGGCGGCAGGTAGAAGGTGCCGGCATAAGTGGCGCACAACTTGACGCTGAAGGAGACGGATGCACCGGCTCCCAGTTCGTCGATGTACGAGTATATGCGGTTATCGCGGATATCCTGGTAACTCAACCCGCTTGTCGAGGCGTTTTCCTCATTGAATCGGTTGTTGAGAATCTCCCATCCCGAGGGCATTACCTGTTCAACCACCAGATTACGTACAGGCAGTGCGGTTTGGTTCTGCAGCGTTATGTTGGCGGTAAAGTTGCTGCCTTGGCGCAGTTGGGCAATGCTTACGGATTTTCCTTCGTGCGTATAGCTGACGGCCAGATTGATGCCGTTCGCATAGGCTTGTGTATCGGTTGACTTCGGCCGTCCTGATTCCTCCACTTGCGCAAAAATAACCTGGTCCGACAGGTTTTTAACGGTCAGTTTCTTTAGGGATTCATCGCCGTCGGAAAGCGTCTGCTCATAGATTCCCTCCTGATTTTTCAGAACATGCTCCTGCCCGTTGCAGTTTATGCTGAAGGAAATCGGTGCGGGTCGTCCTGCAGCCTGCCAATAAGCATTGACGGCGTTGTAGGCGGCTGCGGTGGATTGGGTGCTTATCCAGTTGTCGCTTGCCAGGTCCTGGCTGATGGCCGTGATGTAGGTGGCGGCTTCCCCGTAACGTTTGAGACGTATCAGTGTCAGTGCTTTGAAGGCGTTCAGCCGGATGTCGCTTCCGTAGGTCAGGTCGTAACCGGCCGTATAGGCGTCGTTGTGTTCCTCCAACCCCAGCAGCTCACCGGCGGCATCGTCCCGACCGCAGGCAGCATAAGCGCCTGCCAGCAGCCAGCGGGCTTCGTCGTTGAGTGTTTCCACAGATTTCAAGCGGTTCATTGCACCCTGGTCCGCCTGGTTGTCGGCAGCCAGCACCCAGAGCCGGTAGGCTTGTATGGTTTCCTGACTTTTTCGGTACCAGGGGTTCTTTTCATCGGCCTGCCAGCGCGATGCAGTCGTTTTTATATAGGCCGTCAGCGCATTCTTCAAACCTTCCGGTATCCGGTATCCGATTTTGGCCGCTTGCTGTAAAAAGTCCAATCCGTATGCGCTGCCCCATTCGTCGGGCGTTGAATTGCCCGGCCAGTAAGCCAGTCCGCCCGACGGGGTCTGGTAGTTGCGCAGGTGGTTGATGAGGTGTTCCACTGTTTGGCTGACGGTCTGCGCCTCCTCGTCCGACAGCGGTTCCATCTGCGGACGGACCAGCAGTCCCATGCCCTTGGAGGCTGTTTGCTCCACGCAGGCGTGGGGGTAGTTGACCAGTCCTTTCAGGCGGCTGCCCAAATGGATGGAGGGTATGCCGCTGATCTCAACCGACATACCTTTTGATCCGGCGGTTCCGAAATTTTCGGGAACGTAGGTCCAGTTGCCGCCTTTCTCAATGGAGGTGCTTTTCCAATGGGTTAGTACAGGGGTTTTGTCTTCTATTTCCAGTTCGGTCTCGTAGGTGGTGCTGCCTCCCGGATATGCGGCTCTCATGCGGATGCGGGTGCTGCCCGGGCGTCCGCTGCTTTTCACCAGGAAGGGAACCGTCTTGTCGCCTGTCTGCGTTAAAGTAACTTTTTGTTTGGTCTCACCGATGGTTTCGAGTCCGTCGCCGCATTCAAGTGTCAGCTCGATTGTGCCTATGCCGTTCTTGTTGGCGAATACCGTTGCCGGAAGTGCGAATTCCTCTCCGCAACCCAGCCGGCGCGGTAGCGTGCACAGTATTTGGACATCACTGCGCACCGGTACGGACTTCTCCTCCGAACCGAAGGCGGTTCCGTCGGTGGCCACCACCATGACGCGTACCTTGCCGTTGTAGTTGGGCATGGTTAGCTTGTGCGTCCGGGTCTTTCCCTGCTCAAGGGTGAAGGGGCCTTTGAATACGACAACCGGGGTGAACCGGTTGACCAACGACTTGGAACCCAAATCAAGTTCTCCGTCACCACCGATGCTGAAAAGCTGGCTGATGCGGCCGCCGTAAGCGCCCAGCACGGAGTTGTACAAATCCCAGGTGCGTACACCGAGTGCTTCGCGGGCGTGGAAGGCCTGCCATGGATCCGGTGTGCGGAAGGCGGTGAGCGAAAGCAGCCCTTCGTCCACAATTGCCAGCGAATAGCTCATAGGCCGGCCGTTCCGCTCCCGGACTTGGATGGTGTAGGATTGTTCGGGCTGCAGCTCGTCCTTCATGCCGATGACCGGATGGAGCCGGCTTCCCGCATCATTGACGGTCAGCGGGACAATGCCGTAAAGCCGGATGGGACAATCGTTGAGCGAGCGGGAGTAGGGTTGCAGCAGCATGACATGTATGTAGGCGTTGGGTTGCATGTCTGCAGTCACTTCAACGGGAATGCTCATGTGTGTCTGCGTTACCTCATATTCCTGGATGGAAAGCACTTTCGCACTGTTTTCCACACTGACCACCGCCCGTGATCCCACGGCTGCGGTAAAGTTGACTTGAACGCTGTTACCCACTTGAGCGGTGTCTTTCGAAAGCGTCAAGGGTAGGAAGGTGGCGGCATCCGACGGGCTGAAACGGCGGTCGCCGGCGTTGGGCCAGTCAAAATACGCCAGTGTGCCGGTGGAATGGCCCCCTTGTATGTCTTGAACTTGAATGTAGTAGGTGCCCCAGTTGTCGTTGTCAATGACAAATTGAACGGAGGCTTTCCCCTGGGCATCGGTTTTGACTGTCTGGGTGCTGATCGGATCGTTGTAGCCGCTGCCTACATACTCAGCCAGATCGGCTGCCGACGAACTCCACCACCAGTACCAATAGGTGTGGAACAGCCGTACACGGCAGTTCACGTTGGCCTTGGGCTGGCCGTCGGCATCTACGCTGACCACCTGGAAACGATGCGGCTGTTTGCCGGTATGCAGCGCTGCTTTGTCTTGTTGGGGCGATCGGATTCCGATGTAGGTGTTATACGGTGAGAAGGGCACTTTCTGCGAGACGGTGCTGAATTCGCCCGATTCCTCGTACACTTTGACGGTCAGTTGGGCATTGAGCATACCGGGTGCCTGACTGCCGGCTTTGAAGGTTAGTGCGGGCCGGGCGTTTCCCTGTTGGTCCAGTTGCCCTTCCAACAAGGAGCTTTCCTGCGGCTCGAATGCGCGTGCCGGGTCTTGGAAGACATAGCCGGCATAGTTGTTGAAGTGCGTTTGGGCTGTGGTGAAACGGGCTTGAATGTCGTATTTCAATCCATGCGCCTTGCTTCCGGTCAACCATTCGGCATGCAGGGAGGACGGGTTGGCGCCGCCACGGTCCAGACGTTTGCCGTCGGGCGTCAGCCGGATGGAGAGCCGGTTGGGTTTTATGGTCTCCACGCGGAGGGTCTTGCTGTAGGTGGCGTCACCGGCGCGTACCACCGCCTGCCAGGCGCCGGTGGGAGCATCCGGATCGAGCGGGATGGCGAAGCAACAGAGGTGGTGTTGTCCGAGGGTGGTTGTTTTACGCGTGTAGAGCTGGCCCAGCGGAGTGGACAGCTCGATTGTGACGGGGTGGCTGGCAGGCAGGGTGCCCAGTTTGTCGTAGAGCATGAATCCGAGATGCAGCGTGTCGCCCGGGCGCCATACACCGCGTTCGCCGTAAAGGAATCCGCGCGTACCTTCCTGCAGTTCCACACCGCTTACGTCGAAATTACTGGTTGACAGGCTGCTGCCATGGTCAATGCGCAGGTACGAACGCTCTTTGTCCTGGCTGGCAGCCAGGTAGAAGGGGCGGCTTGCTCCGTAGGTGACGGACACCTTTCCGTCCGCATCCGTGGTGCCATTGCCGACTTCATCTCCCTGGTAGTTGTAGAGTGTAATCTTCACCTTGCTCCGTGGCTGCGCGGTGTTGAGGTCGTGTGTCAGTACATGTATGGTCCGGTCCGCTCCCTGCAGGGCGGTGACGCCGATACTTGTGGCGGTAACCGTCAGGCTGGCTTTCATATTTTCATAAAAGGCATCCTTGGTGGGATCTTCGCGCTCACGCCAATTGTACGTGCCTTTGTTGTCGTCGATATAATAGTACCATCCGCCTTCGTCAAACGCACGCTCTTCCCGGCGGAACTTCAGATCGAATTCCGATTTCAAGGCCGTTTCATCGGGAAGTTTTTCATTTGCACCCGGATAGAGTGAGAAGTCGCGGTTGGCCGACAGGAAAATGCGGTACAGGCTGCCCGGCTCCATACGGACCAAGCGGCTGATGTCGAGAGCAAAAGTCTGCGTGGAATGCAAATCGGTCTGACTTTGGTCAAAAAAGAACAGCTCGTGGGCTACCAACCGACCAGTGCGCATCAATTCGTCATTGCCGTCCAGGTGATTGATCTGCAGGAATTGCCAGATACGGTTCTCCTTGATTTCCACCACGCGTACAACGACACCGCGCAACCAGGAGGCCTGAAAGGGGATGGTTACCTTTTCGCCCGAGGGTACGATGTTGCCTTGCGACAGGAAGGCAAGACCGGGTTGGTCGCCGCCCACATGAACCTGCAGGGTGGTGTTCTGCTGCAATGTAAGTCCTGAGCGACTGCGGATGCCGGCCTGCACCTCGACACTTACGCGGCCTTTGGTTTCCTGATCGGGGAAGAGGCGGACACGGTTGCCACTCATTTCGTAGGTGGTGTTGCCACTGCCGCCGATGAAGACCATTCCGGTCAATTCCTGATCGGTGGCCAACGGTTTGGAAAAGGTCACTTCGATGCAACGCGAGGGTGTCTGTTCGTAAGAGGCCTGCAGCACGGTGAATTCATCAACCGCAGGGATGCGCAAGGTTACGGTCTCCTTTCCTCCCCGGGCATCCGTCCTATAGGTGTAGCTTAGGTCGCGCGGTTGACTGCCGGCCTCTATGCCTGTGAGCAGGGCGGTGTGCCGTTTGCCGTCCAGACTGTGTGTCCAGCGGATGTTTGCGCTTTCGCTGAATTTTCCGCATCGTTCCACCTCCAGGCTGTCTTCCGCCTGCGCCGTTACGACGAGGCAGGAGATATTGTATCGGTTTTCATCGTTTTCATCGATTGATATGGGTAGGAAGAAGGCACTGGCGGCCCATTCCTGGATACGGAAGGCGAAGCGGAATTTTCCGTGGCGTTTGTCTTCGGGTTCCACACCGAGCAGTTTTGCGGTTTTCAACTCCACGCTATATTGTTTCCCCGACTTAAACGGTTCTGTCGGGCTGAAAGTCAGACATCTGCGGTCGGGCGAAAGCGACCATACCCCTTTCGCTTTGGGCGACAGGCTGACGTATTTCTCCCATTTTCCGTTAACGGTCAATTCCTCCGGCACGGGTTGGCTGAGCAGAACGGTGATTTCTGCATTTTTGGGTTGGACTCCTTGTGTAAACGCCTCTACATAAGGATTGTAAACAACCTCAAAGGTTTCGTCCCCCCGATTACAGGACGATAGTACAAACGCTGCCAGACAAATCCCGAGCAGCCGAAGCATCCGTTTTTTCATAAAAAAAACCTGTTTAGATGGAAAATACCACCCAAAATTACGAAAAATCCTCACGCTGTAACCCCTGTGCCGGTGTTTTTTTTACCTTTGTTCCCATGAACCGCTTCTCCTTACGGGAAATAGGTACCCGTACTTCAGTGCGTATTTTGCTCGGCCTGTCGGGTGTGTGGGCGCTTTGGTGCGGCTGTATGGCGGTGATGACACCAAATGATTTGTTTCCTGCAACCGACTATGCCACGGTGTTGCTTGCCTCCGACGGACGTCTGCTCGGTGCCCGGCTTGCGCCCGACGGGCAATGGCGTTTTCCACCCCGTCCGGGGGTTCCCGACAAGGTGGCGGCGGCACTGATTGCCTGTGAGGACCGGCGTTTCCATTACCATCCCGGTATTGATCCGTTGGCGATGGGACGGGCATTGGTACAGAACATCCGGTCGCGTCGGGTGGTGTCCGGTGGCAGTACCATCACCATGCAACTGGCCAGGCTTTCCTATGGTCCCGGTCCCCGCACCTGGTGGCGCAAGTGCCTGGAGGCCAACCGGGCTCTGTTTTTGGAAATCCGCTACAGCAAATCGGAACTGTTGGCCGCTTATTGCGCTCATGCGCCGTTCGGGGGCAATGTAGTCGGTGTGGAGGCGGCTTCCTGGCGCTATTGGGGACGTGCTGCCGCTACGCTTTCCTGGGCGGAGGCCGCTACACTGGCGGTGTTGCCCAACGCTCCGTCGCTGATCCACGTCGGACGCAACCGCGACCGGCTGTTGGCCAAACGAAACGCCTTGCTGGCCAAACTCCATGCGTCGGGACGGATTTCAGATATGGACTATTCCTTGGCATTGGACGAACCTTTGCCGGGCAAGCCGCTGCCCCTGCCGGCCGAGGCACCGCATCTGCTCGACCGTTTGTGCCGGGAACGGCCAGGACAAACCACGGTTTCCACCTTGAATGCCGGTTTGCAGCACCGTGTGCAGGAAATCGCCGACCAGTATGCGCGCCGTTATTCGGCGGCAGAGGTGCACAGTCTGGCGGTACTGGTGGGGGAGGTGGAAACGGGTCGGGTGCTTGCGTATGTGGGCAATGCCTCTTTTGAGGCTCCCGAAAGTTGTGGCAACCAGGTGGATGTGGTTCCTGCTCCCCGCTCGTCGGGAAGCATTGTCAAGCCTTTGCTCTATGCAGGTGCGTTGCAGGACGGTCTCATTACGCCGCAGTCTTTGCTCGCCGATATACCGACCGATTTGGATGGTTTCCGCCCGCAGAATTTCAGCAAGCGGTATTCGGGTGCCGTACCGGCGCATTGCGCCTTGGAGCAGTCGCTCAACGTGCCTATGGTGCGGTTGCTCAAATCCTATGGAACGGGACGCTTTTTGACGCTCTTACGGCAAATGGGGCTTACGACCCTGCCTTATGATGAGGATCATTACGGAGCCACGCTGATCCTGGGCGGCGCCGAGGTTTCGTTGTGGGACCTGGGCGGTGCGTACGCTTCTCTTGCCCGTGTGCTCAACCATTATATGCGGTACAACGGCCGCTATGCGGCATCGGATGTGCATCCGTTGTGTTTCCTGCCTGCCGACACAGCGGCGGAGGTGCCGGAATTGTCCGATGAAACGCCCCTGAATGCCGCCGCTATTTGGCATACGTTTGAAGCCATGTCCGAGCTCAACCGTCCGGAGGAGGAGCAGGATTGGCGCCGCTTTAACAGTATGAAACGGATTGCCTGGAAGACCGGGACCAGTTATGGTTCCCGCGACGCCTGGTCGGTGGGGGTGACGCCCGGTCATGTGGTGGCGGTATGGGTGGGGAACGCCGATGGCGAGGGCCGGGCCGGACTGACGGGAGTGGGCTATGCCGCTCCGGTGTTGTTCCAGGTTTTCTCCCTTCTCCCGGACAGTGAGTGGTTCTATCCGCCTTACGATGAGATGACCCCGGTGGCTGTGTGTCGGGAGAGCGGCTACAAGGCTGCGGTTGACTGCCCGCATCCCGATACGTTGTGGCAGTGTGCCGCAGCGCAGTCCAGGTTGGATTTATGCCGGTTTCACCGTAAGGTACACTTGTCTTCCGACGGCAAGTGGCAGGTGGATGCGTCTTGTTATCCCGTTCATGCGTTGCAGACGCGTTCGTGGTTTGTACTGCCTCCGTCTATGGCTTATTTCTATCAGCGCTGCCACCTGGATTATATCGGATTGCCTGATTGGTTGCCTGGATGTGAGCAGGCGGGTGCGCAGCGCATTCAGCTGATTTATCCTACTCCCTCGTTGGTGATGTTTCCGGTCCGTGACATGGAGGGGCGGCAGAATCCCTTTGTCTTCCGGGCGGCGCATGCCGATGCTTCCGCCGATCTGTTCTGGCACCTCGACGGGGCGTATCTGGGTCAGACCTCCGGTCCCGACCACGAAATGGCCTGCCTGCCCGACCCCGGCCGTCACCTGCTGTCGGTCGTCGATGCCGACGGTCACCGTGCACAGGTGACGTTTACGGTTAAGTGAAAGGGCGATGAAGATGTAGTGTTTCCAGGTCCTTGTGTGTTGCAAAATTGATAGACGGGAGCAATTTGTGATCCCATCCGCCCGACAGTGCTGTTGCTGATATGGGGGATTATCGTTTGAACCCCCAGTCCCGTCGATATTTTTTCAACTTTCCTTTGGTAATGATCTCGCGGAGTTGAATGACGATTGGCGATGAATCATTTTGGTAGTAAACATCTTTGTAATTATCGAAAATGATATCATCCAATTCTATTCTTGT
>JAGDAS010000140.1 GCA_017959385.1 Paludibacteraceae bacterium | reverse complement strand
GTTTTCCTCCTTATTGAGCGATTCGGGCGCCACATACATCAGTTTCGTCTTTCCCGATACCACGTCCTCCTTTACCTCCTCAATGGCCTGCTTGGTCAGCGAGGAATTGATGAAATGGGCGATTCCCTCCTCTTCGCTGAAGGCGCGCATGGCGTCCACCTGGTTTTTCATCAGGGCAATCAGCGGAGAGATGACAATGGCGACACCGTCCATCAGCAGCGACGGCAGCTGATAACACAACGACTTGCCCCCTCCGGTAGGCATAAGTACGAACGTATCGTTACCCGCCATCAGATTGGTGATAATCGCCTCCTGATTCCCCTTGAAAGAGTCAAATCCGAAGTGCGCCTTCAGAGCTTCGAGAAGTTGTGCGTTTTGTGCCATAGTTCAAGCAAATATAACAAAAATTACTATTCGCTGTATCTTGCACACAAAAAATTAATCTATTACTGTTTTTTCAAAGCGGTCCAGATGCGTCAGCACGTCCTGCGCGGTGATGACCACCTTGTCCACCGGCTGCGACGGTATTTCGAACATATAGTCGGCCATAACCGCCTCGGCCAATGACCGCAGACCACGCGCTCCCAACTTGTATTCCACCGCCTTGTCCACGATGGCGTCCAAGGCGTCGTCGGCAAATTCCAACTGCACCCGGTCCATCTCGAACAATTTCTGATACTGCTTGACAATCGCATTGCGCGGTTCGGTCAGAATGCGGCGCAGCGCCGCCTTGTCAAGCGGATCGAGGTGCGTGATGATGGGCAGACGGCCGATGATTTCGGGAATGAGACCGAACGACTTGAGGTCCTGCGGCGCCACATACTGCAGAAGGTTGCCGCGGTCCACCCGGCGGGTGTTTTTGCCCGACGCGTATCCCACCGTCTGCGTATTGAGACGGGCGGCGATTTTACGCTCTATACCGTCAAACGCGCCTCCGCAAATGAACAGAATGTTCTGCGTATTGACCGGAATCATACGCTGCTCGGGATGCTTGCGTCCGCCTTGGGGCGGAACATTGACCACCGAACCCTCCAGCAGCTTGAGCAGGCCCTGTTGGACGCCCTCACCGCTTACATCACGCGTTATGGAGGGATTGTCGCCTTTACGTGCGATTTTGTCGATTTCATCAATAAATACAATACCCTTCTCGGCAGCCTTCACATCGTAATCGGTTTCCTGCAACAGGCGGGTGAGCAGGCTTTCGATATCCTCCCCCACATAACCGGCCTGTGTGAGCACCGTCGCATCCACAATGGTGAAAGGTACATGCAGCTGTTTGGCAATGGTGCGGGCCAACAACGTCTTGCCCGTTCCCGTCGGACCCACCAGGATGATGTTGGACTTCTCTATCTCCACATCGTCATCGGTCTTTTTCTGCAATAGACGCTTGTAGTGATTGTAAACCGCCACACTGAGCTGGCGTTTCACCTCATCCTGCCCAATGACATACTGATCCAGAAACGACTTGATCTCCTTGGGTTTGGGTAGTTTGTTCAAATCCAAATCGTACTGCGTGGAAGCCGCATGGAACTGTTCCTCCACGATCTCGTGCGCGCGTTCCGCACATTCATCGCAGATAAAACTGCCGTCGGCACCGGAGAACAGCACCTTGACCGCACTACGCGGCCGGCCGCAGAAACTGCACTGGTCTTCTTTGTTCGAATGGGTACGGGGCATGCTTATTTTTTCTGTTTGAAAAGTACTTCGTCAATCATACCATAGGCTTTCGCCTCTTCGGCCGTCATCCAGTGGTCACGGTCCGAATCCTGTTCGATCCGCTCGAAGGGATTGCCCGAGTGCTCGGCCAGAATGGTGTAGAGCTCCTTCTTCAATTTCTGGATTTCGCGGGCCGTGATCTCAATGTCCGAAGCCTGGCCGCGGGCACCACCCATCGGCTGATGGATCATCACACGCGAGTGCTTGAGCGCCGAACGCTTGCCGGGGGCGCCGGCTGCCAGCAGCACCGCCCCCATCGAAGCGGCCATACCCGTACAAATGGTTGCCACATCGCTGCTCACAAACTGCATGGTGTCGTAGATACCCAATCCCGCATATACACTGCCTCCGGGTGTATTGAGGTAGATGGAGATGTCTTTGCCCGGATCGGAAGAATCCAGGTACAGCAACTGGGCTTGGATGACATTGGCCGAATAATCGTCCACCTCGGTACCGAGAAAAATAATGCGGTCCATCATCAAACGGGAAAACACATCCATCTGGGCGACATTGAGCTGACGTTCCTCGATAATGGTCGGATTGATGTAGCTGCTGGTAACATCCATGTACTGCTCCAGTGCCAGGGAATTCATTCCCAAGTGACCGGTGGCGAATTTTTGGAAATCGGTTTTCATAAATCGTATATTTTATCGTTCATGGTTGCTTGTGCAAAAGTCGTGCCAAAACAACCGTTCCTACGAAAATAGAGTACAAAGGTAGGGCAATTTCCGGAATAGCAAGAGATTTGTCGGATTTTTATTGCCCGACCGCTTGTCCCAATCGTTCAATCAGATAGGGGATGGCCGCCTCGAAATCCACCCGGAACGTATTGTAATCCGGACGGGCGATGGTTACACGGATGGCCTCCACCACAAAATCGGCCGCCAGCGAATAGGCCTGCTGCAAGGTCATACCCCGCACCATGGCACCGGTCAGGACACTGGCGTAAATGTCGCCCGTACCATGAAAGCTCACCGGCATTTTTTCATGAAAATAATACGTGAATTCGCCGGTAACGGCATCATAGGCCATAATGCCCATTTTGCCGGTCGTGTCGGGCAACCCCTCCTGCAGCCGGTCGAACTGGACGCTCTTGAGTACAACCTTGCGCGCCCCCATATCCGCCAGCGCGCGGAGCATATCGCGGATATAGGCCAAATCGTAACCGACCGCCTGATAGGGACGCCCCAGCAGGAAACAGGCCTCGGTCATGTTCGGCACAATGATGTCCGCCTCGCTGCACAACGAACGCATGGCCTGCGCATAGGCCGGTGTGAAACCGGGATAGAACCGACCGTCATCGGCCATACAGGGATCCACCACCTTGAGCGCACCCCCGCGTCCGAAATCACGCAGGAAGCTTTTCATCAGATCAATCTGCTCAAACGACCCCAGAAAAGCGGTGTACAGAGCATCAAACGTGAAGCCCTGGCGTTTCCAATGGTCAAGAATCGGTTGGATGTCGCTGGTCAGATCACGGAAATGGAAATCGGGATAGAGTGTGTTGGTGGAAAGTACGGCCGTCGGCACGATGCACGCCTCCACACCCATGGCCGATATAACCGGCAGCGCCACCGTGAGGGAGCATTTTCCGAGACAGGAAATATCTTGAACGGTAGCTATCTTCTTCATTGTCATTCCTCCTCATCCATTTGGAGATACAGCTTCTGACCCGGACGGCGGTAATCGATTTCGGCCGCGCGGATACCCAGGACATTGCTTGCCAACATCCCGGTCAACCGGGCACAGACATCCGCACTCAGGGTATTGTAGCGCCAGAAGGCCGTGTCAGGCAATGCGATTATTTCACTCGCGGTACCGGGAATGACATCCAGCCGGTGTCCGAGATCGAGCACTTTTTGCACGCATTCGTCAATCTTGCTGTCATCGTATTCGAATATGGCCGCATAGGTATCCACTACCAAGGGGGACATTACTTGGAAATAGGCATTGCGCGTGTTGAGCTTCAGCAAACGGTAGCTTTGCTCTTCACTGATCGAGTCCATGTAGCAGACCGCTGACGCGGCGTAGTGATATTGAGCGTAACCCTCAATAAGTTCGGCATAGACCTCCGGATCAGCCAATAGGAAGAAATTGAGGATGGCGTAAAGCGCGTTGATCTCCTGGATGGCCAATGGTTCGAGCGAATCACGCGCCGATGCGATCGGATGTTCCACCACTTCGTCCAGGTATTCCATCAGGTAAGCCTCCTCCTCCCCGCGTGTGGATTCGACCGCATACAGGGCCCGGCTGTAGGACATGCCGTAGAAGATTTCCGTCAATGCGGCATGGATGTACGTGTCGCTTTGATACACATCGGGGGCCGTCGCCGCCAGCACGAGCAGCGAATCGGCCCGGTGATAGGCTGCCAACGACGTTGCGTCACAATCGATGCCGTTGGCTGCGTTGGCCAACTGACGCAGGTTCTCGATCTGCTGTCCGTTGACTTG
>JAGDAS010000139.1 GCA_017959385.1 Paludibacteraceae bacterium | reverse complement strand
CGGTCACGACGTCGTCATTCTGCTCGACTCCATCACCCGTCTGGCCCGCGCCTACAACACTACGGCACCGGCCTCCGGCAAAGTGCTGTCGGGTGGTGTGGATGCCAATGCGTTGCACAAACCCAAACAGTTCTTCGGCGCCGCCCGCAACATTGAGAACGGCGGCAGCCTGACCATCATCGCCACGGCACTAACCGAAACCGGCAGCAAGATGGACGATGTTATTTTCGAGGAATTCAAGGGCACCGGCAACATGGAGCTGCAGTTGGACCGCAAACTCTCCAACCGCCGCATTTTCCCGGCCATCGACATCATGTCGTCCGGCACACGGCGCGACGACCTGCTGCTGGAACAGTCAACGCTCAACCGCATGTGGGTGCTGCGCCGCCACCTGTCCGACATGAACTCGGTCGAGGCGATGGAGTTCCTGAAAGACCGGTTGGCAGCCACCAAAGACAACGACGAGTTCCTCGTTTCGATGAACAGTTGATATTTTAGTGCGCCCACATTTGACAACGTGAAAAATTTTATCGTACCTTTGTCGGTCAACAATTGATATCTATTCTAAATTAACAATAATGGCTAAAGAAAAGAAATTCGTCACTTGTGATGGCAATCAGGCAGCTGCACATGTAGCCTACATGTTCTCCGAAGTTGCCGCCATCTACCCGATCACACCGTCCTCGCCTATGGCCGAGCACGTGGATGAATGGGCTGTACAGGGTCGCAAGAACATGTTCGGCGACACCGTTTTAGTACAAGAAATGCAGTCAGAGGCCGGTGCTGCCGGTGCCGTACACGGCTCTCTCCAGGCAGGTGCCCTGACCACCACCTTCACCGCTTCACAGGGATTGCTGCTGATGATCCCCAACATGTACAAGATTGCCGGCGAGTTGCTCCCGAGCGTATTCCACGTATCCGCCCGTACCGTAGCCTCTCACTCGTTGTGTATCTTCGGCGACCACGGCGACGTCATGGCCTGCCGTCAGACGGGCTTCGCCATGCTGGCTGAAGGTTCCGTTCAGGAAGTTATGGATCTTTCGGCAGTGGCACACCTGGCCGCTATCGAGTGCCGTGTCCCCTTCATCAACTTCTTTGACGGATTCCGCACCTCGCACGAATACCACAAAATCGAAGAGATCGACCAGGAGGACCTGCGCCCGCTGGTTGATATGAAAGCCATTGAGGAATTCCGCGCCCGCGCCCTTTCGCCCGAACATCCGGAAGCCAAGGGTATGGCCGAGAACCCCGAAACCTTCTTCGCCCACCGCGAGTCGGCCAACCGCTTCTACGATGCCGTTCCCGCTGTAGTGGAGAAATATATGAAGGAAATCTCCCGCATCACGGGACGTGAATACAAACTGTTCTCCTACTATGGCGCCCAGGATGCCGACAAAGTGATCATCCTGATGGGTTCCGCCACCGAAGCCGCCCGCGAGGCCATCGACCACGCCAATGCCAACGGCAAGAAATACGGTATGGTATCGGTACACCTCTATCGTCCGTTCTCGGTGGAGCCCCTGCTTGCCGCCGTTCCCAAGACGGTCAAGACCATCACGGTTATGGACCGCACCAAGGAGCCGGGTGCCAGCGGCGAACCGCTGTTGCTCGACGTAAAGGACGCCTACTACGGCCAACCCAACGCCCCGAAGATTATCGGCGGCCGCTACGGTCTGGGTTCGTCGGACGTTACGCCGACCATGATCCTGTCCGTTTACGAGAACATGGAGATGAACGAGCCCAAGGATCACTTCACGCTGGGCATCGTGGACGACGTCACCTTCCGCTCCCTTCCGATGAAGGAAGAAATGGCGCTGGGCGGCGAAGGCATTTTCGAAGCCAAGTTCTTCGGTCTGGGTGCCGACGGTACGGTAGGTGCCAACAAGAACTCCGTAAAAATCATCGGTGACAACACCGACAAATACTGCCAGGCCTACTTCTCCTACGACTCCAAGAAGTCGGGTGGTTTCACCTGTTCGCACCTGCGTTTCGGTGACACGCCCATCCGCTCCACGTACCAGATCAAAACGCCTAACTTTGTAGCCTGCCACGTACAAGCCTATCTGCGCATGTACGATGTTACGCGCGGTCTGCGTCAGAATGGCCAGTTCCTGTTGAATACCATCTGGGATGCCGAGCAGCTGGCCAAGCACCTGCCCAACAACGTAAAGCGTTATTTCGCCCAGAAGAACATCACGGTCTATTACATCAACGCCACCAAGATCGCACAGGAGATCGGTTTGGGCAACCGCACCAACACGATTCTCCAATCCGCCTTCTTCCGCATCACCGAGGTGATCCCCGTTGACCTGGCCGTTGAGCAGATGAAGAAATTCATCGTCAAATCGTACGGCAAAAAGGGTGAGGACGTCGTCAACATGAACTACGCCGCTGTTGACCGTGGCAACGAATACAAGATCCTGACGGTCGATCCCGCATGGGCCAACCTGCCGGACGAACCCGCACAAGCCAACAACGATCCCGAATTCATCAACAAGCTGGTGCGCCCCATCAACGCTCAGAACGGTGATCTGCTCCCCGTATCGGCCTACAAGGGCATCGAAGACGGTATGTGGCCGCAAGGCACCGCCGCCTACGAGAAGCGTGGTGTATCCGCTCTCGTGCCCAGCTGGAGCGCCGACAACTGTATCCAATGCAACAAGTGTGCCTTTGTATGTCCTCACGCCTGCATCCGTCCGTTCGTAATGGACGAAAAGGAATCCGCCGGCCTCAAGGCCGACCAGCTGGACATGATTGCACCGGCCGCCTTCAAGGGTATGAAGTTCCGCATGCAGGTAGGCGTTATGGACTGTCTGGGTTGCGGCAACTGTGTTGACGTATGTCCGGGTAAGAAAGACCGCGAAACGGGTGAGGTGGTCAAAGCGCTCAAGATGGTTCCTTTGGAAAAGGAAATGGGCGAAGCCGCCAACTGGGACTACTGCGTCAAGAACGTCAAGTCCAAGCAGGATCTGATCGACATCAAGGCCAACCCGCGCCAAAGCCAGTTCGCCACGCCGTTGTTTGAGTTCTCCGGCGCATGTTCGGGCTGCGGTGAGACCCCGTATGTCAAACTGATCTCCCAATTGTTCGGTGACCGTGAAATCGTAGCCAACGCTACGGGTTGCTCTTCCATCTACTCGGGCTCCATTCCCTCCACGCCTTATACCAAGAACGAAAAGGGACAGGGACCCGCTTGGGCCAACTCGCTGTTCGAGGACTTCTGCGAGTTCGGTCTGGGTATGGCCATCGCCAACAAGAAGATGCGTGCCCGCATCGTCACCATGCTGAAGGACATGATCGCCTCCGACAAGACTTCGGAAGCCTACAAGCAGGCCGCTCAGGAATGGATTGACAACATGAACGACGCGGAAGGCTCCAAGAAGGCCGCCGCCAAGTTGATTCCCGAAATCGAGAAGAGCAAACAGGCCGGTTGCCCGACCTGCAAGCAGCTGAGCGAGCTCAGCCATTACCTCACCAAACGCAGCCAGTGGATCATCGGTGGTGACGGTGCCTCCTACGACATCGGTTACGGTGGTTTGGACCATGTATTGGCTTCGGGTGAGGATGTCAACATCTTCGTTATCGATACCGAGGTTTACTCCAATACGGGCGGTCAGTCGTCCAAGGCTACGCCGGTGGGCGCCATCGCCCAATT
>JAGDAS010000138.1 GCA_017959385.1 Paludibacteraceae bacterium | reverse complement strand
CGGCATCCACGCAGGCGATGGATTGTGTGTGAGCAGCCTCTTTCAGTGCGGTGGCCAGGAGAAAATCGCCGCTCAGTACGGCCGCCTTATTGGAAAAAGCCGATGCCACCGAGGGTTGGCCGCGCCGCATGGGCGACTCGTCCACCACGTCATCGTGGATGAGCGATGCCACATGCAGCAGTTCCAGCGATGCCGCGGCATGCAGCGTGGCGTCGGTGGCTCCGCCAGCCAGACAGGCCGACAACAATGTCAGCGTGGGGCGCATCTGCTTGCCTGTACTTTGCCTCAAATGGTCGGTGATGTGCTGAAGGGTCGGATTGGCGGTTGTAAGCGCCGCATCCCAAACCTGTTGAAAGGCTTTGAGTTCCTGCCTGACGGGCGCTTTGATTTGCTCCAATGTGGCCATAAATGCGGAATCGGCATCATAACCGCCGACTGCGTGCAAAGTTAGTAAAAAAAGTAATATCTTTGCGGTATGAAACGGATTTGTGCAATCACCATGGCCCGTAATGATACCTTTTTTCTAAAAAAATGGGTAGCATACTACGGCAGCCGGCTGGGTGAGGAGAATCTCTTCATTTTTTTGGATGGCAAAGACCAGTCTCTGCCCGGTTACGAGGGGCCTGCGCACATTCAGGCCGTCGAGCGTGCCGAAGGGCAGGTGGTGGCCTCCGACAAGCGCCGTATCCGGTTTCTTTCGGCCCGCCAGGCGGAGCTCTTTGAGCACTACGATCTGGTTATCGGGACCGATGCCGACGAATTTCTGGTCGTTGACCCCCGTTTGGGCAAATCCCTGCGCGAATACCTCTCCGAAGCCGATGTGGACGTCTCCGTTTCCGGACTGGGTCTCGATGTCGGCCAGCATCTGCCAGACGAAGGCCCGGTTGATGCCAGCCGTCCCTTTCTGGAGCAACGGCACTATGCTGTCGTTTCGACACGCTACACCAAAGCCTCGGTGGTGAGCCGTCCTGTTCGTTGGGGCTGTGGATTCCACCGTGTCAAAGGGCACAATTTCCATATTGACCCCAACCTGTACCTCTTCCATTTCGGTTACTTCGACGAGGGGATGATCCATGCCCGTTTCACCGATCAGGACCGGCTTGGTTCGGGTTGGAGCCGCCATATCGCCAAACGAACCCGCACCATCCGTCAGGTCAGCACGCTTCCGGCGCGTCCGGCCGACGCTTACTGGCCCCTGGCCCGTTGGATTCAAACCCTTTTCCGTCCGGTTTACGCCTTGAACAAACCTGCCATGCTGGGAATAAAATGGGTGGTAAAAATACCGGAGCGCTTCGCCAAGGTTGTTTGAATCCGATAAATTCGTATCTTTGTAGAAAATACAGTAGAACACATGGAAAAAGCCTTTATCCAACGCTGCAACGAAATTTTCACCGCAGCCATCAACGATTACCACAAGACCGACCATGTGGATGCGCCGATCAGCAATCCGTATCCGCTCAAGTCAATCGAATACTACCTCTATCTCAAGAATTGGATTGATACCGTGCAATGGCATCTGGAGGACATCATCCGCAATCCGCAGATCGATCCGGTCGAGGCCTTGGCCATCAAACGCCGGATTGACAAATCCAATCAGGACCGTACCGATCTGGTCGAACTGATCGACAGTTACTTCCTGGAGCAGTACGGTCAAACAGCCGTGCAGCCCGGAGCCACCATCAACACCGAATCGCCGGCTTGGGCGGTGGACCGCTACTCCATTCTTTTTTTGAAAATCTACCACATGCGTGAGCAGGTGGAGCGTGCCGATGCCGACGCCGCCCACCGGAAGGCTTGTTCCGACAAACTGGCTGTTCTGCTGGAGCAGAAGCAGGATTTGTCCACCGCCCTGGGTCAGCTGCTCGACGACATCGCCGCCGGCCGCAAGTACATGAAAACCTACAAGCAGATGAAGATGTACAACGACCCGTCGCTCAACCCCGTTCTTTACGCCACCAAATAATGGCGCGCCTGCTGGCCATCCGATTGGCAGCCATGGGCGATGTGGCCATCAGTGTCCCCGTGGTGTTTTCGTTTGCGCGTAATTACCCGCAACACACCCTTTATGTGTTGACCAAACAGGCGTTCGAGCCTCTTTTCGCCGAAGCGCCCGCCAATGTGCATGTGCTGGGCATCCAACTGAAAAATTACGACTCTTTCTTCGGGCTCATCCGATTGTACCGCGAGGTATTGCGGCCGTTGAAGATTGATGCCGTGGCCGATATCCACCACGTTATGCGGTCGTGGGTGCTCGATGCCTGTCTGTGGCTGCAGGGTGCCAGGATCGCCTGCCGGGAAAAGGGGAAAAAAGAGCGGCTCTCTTTGCTGCATCATCGCATCCACCGCCCGTTGAAGGCCTATTATCAGCGTTTCGCGGATGTCTTTGCCGCACTCGGATATCCGATTCAATGGGATTTCCAGCCGTTGCAGCCCGCCTGTCCGCTGCCATCCGACGACAGACAGTGGGTGGGCATCGCACCCTTTTCCGCCCAACAGGGCAAAGTATATCCCTTACGGAAAATGAAAGAAGTGGTTGGCCGGCTCTCGGAGTTGCCGGGGGTGCGAATCCTGCTGTTCGGAGGCGGAAAGGCGGAGGCGGACGTGTTGCAGGCCTGGGCGGCCGAATATCCGCATACTGAATCCTTGGTAGGGCGCTACAGTCTTTCGGAGGAAATGGGCATTATGCGCCGGTTGACGGTAATGCTTTCGATGGATTCGGCCAACATGCACATGGCCTCGTTGACCGGAACTCCTGTTCTGTCCGTTTGGGGGCCGTCCCATCCTTATGTCGGATTCCGTCCCTGGGGGCAGTCCGAGGAGAATTATATCCAAACCGACCTACCCTGCCGTCCCTGTTCCGAATGGGGAGCCAAACCCTGCAAACGCGGTGATTGGGCCTGTATGGAACAACTTACTGTCGGTCAGCTGGTGGACCGCATTACCCTTCAACTCCGTAAGCAACATGGCTAAGAAAGTACTCATTGACCTGTATATGCTCAAGTATCCGCATTGCGGATTCGGTCAGATCGCCTGGAATCTGGCGCGCTATTTCCGCGATGAATACGAGCCGGACGGAGTAGTGGAATATACGCTGCTGGTCCCCTCCCGGTGGGTGGGGGCGTTCGGTACGAAGGTGCGCTATGAGCGTGCTGTCTGGTACAAGAAATTCCTGCCGTTTCTCTCGGGTCGGTACGATCTCTGGCACAGTACCGATCAAATCGCGCGTTTCAGGCCATTCAAAGGTACGGCTGTCCATGT
>JAGDAS010000137.1 GCA_017959385.1 Paludibacteraceae bacterium | reverse complement strand
ATCGCGCAGTACAAACTGGTCGCGCATGATGCCGGAAAAGGAACCTGGCGGCTGTCCGTCCGCGGCAGGGAGACGGATTTGCTGTTCTTCCATTTCGCGAGTCTGAAGCACATCAGCCGGCAGGTGGCCGACATCGACCTGTACCGGTACTGGGGCATTGACGACCGGTTCGTCGTCCCGCTGTACACGGAGTATCTGCAGCTGCTGGAAAAGTACAAGCAGCAGGTGCTGGAGAAGACTGGCCGGGAGGTCCTCCTGAAGTCGCATCCGGCGTTCGAGACGGGTGAGCGATCACGGTCCGAACGCATGAAAGCACTGGCACGCCGCCTGGCAGCGCCCCACGGCCTTTCCCATTTCTTCCGGGTGGAACTGCCCCAGAAACTGCTCCGGAAAAAGAATTACATTGCCTTGTAGTACTTCGCGAGCAAGCGGAACACCGGCCGGGAGATCCAGCCGGGTGCATGCTTCCGGAACGCGGCGACCATCTTGATGTGGCGGAGTTTCCGCCGCATCTCGTGTTTTACGTCAAAGCCTTGTGCGAGCAGGATGGAATAGATTTCCTTTTCGGATGCGTAGTGGTTCTCGTGCGTGACACCCGAACTCAGTTCCACGCGGGAGACCAGCCGGTCGAAATGCAGGAACTTCCGGCCTTCCAGCGCGAAAGAGGTAGACTGCTCGAAATCGGCCGCAAACCGGTACTGAAGATCGAACGGGTGCGAATTGTGCAGGGCTGTCTTCACGAAAGTGGCCTGCGGGGAGATGCACATTTTGTGGTTGACATATGCCTCGGCGGGGGCGGAGACCACCGTCCCGTAGTCCCATACCTGCTCGGTGTTGCCATAGACCACATCGGCCTCGGGATGGGCCTCGATGAAGGCGGCCACGTCGGCCACGACGTCCTGGTCGATGAACACGTCGTCGGCGTTCATGAAGAGGATCCATTCTCCGGTCGCCAGCCGGGCGCCCTTGTTCATGGCGTCGTAGAGGCCCTTGTCGGGTTCGCTGACGATGCGCCCGCAGCGTTCGATGCGCGCACGATAGCGTTCGACGATGTCCATCGTGCCGTCCTTGCTCGCCCCGTCGATGATCAGGTACTCCAGATTGTCGTATGTCTGCCCGACAACCGACAAGAGGGTCTTTTCAACGACCTTTTCGGCGTTGAACGTCACGGTGATGATGGATATGCGGGGATGTGTGGCTGCCATTATCGTTCTGCCCGCATGGGGTTGTGGAGGAAATCTTCGTAGGCGAGGTGGATGCCGTCTTCCAGCGCGGTCTTGTACGTCCAGCCCAGGGCCGTGGCTTTCGAGACGTCCAGCAGTTTGCGGGGCGTGCCGTTGGGGCGCGTGGTATCCCATTCGATACGGCCGTGATACCCGACGACCTTTGCGACCAGCTCGGTCAGCTGCTTGATGGTGAGCTCCTTGCCCGTTCCGGCGTTGACCGTTTCGTTGCCGGAGTAGTTGTTCATCAGGAACACGCAGAGGTTGGCCAGGTCGTCGACGTAGAGGAATTCGCGCAGCGTGCTGCCGTCGCCCCAGCACACCACTTCCTTCAAACCCGCCTGTTTTGCCTCGTGAAAACGTCGGATGAGCGCAGGCAATACATGACTATGTTCCGGATGGTAGTTGTCGTTGGGCCCATAAAGGTTTGTGGGCATCACGCTGATATAGTCCGTCCCGTACTGTCGGTTCAGATATTCGCAGTATTTCAGTCCGCTGATTTTGGCCAAGGCGTATGCCTCATTGGTTTTTTCCAACTCGGAGGTCAGCAAACAGCTTTCGGGCATAGGCTGCGGTGCCAAACGGGGATAGATGCAGCTCGACCCAAGGAATTCCAATTTCTTGCAGCCGTTTTGCCAAGCCGAATGGATCACATTCATCTCAAGAATCATGTTGTCGTACATGAAATCGGCCAAGGCGGTTTGGTTGGCCATGATACCGCCAACCTTTGCCGCAGCGAGAAACACGTATTCGGGCTTCTCCTCCGCAAAAAAGGCCTCCACTTGGTCCTGACGGCACAAATCCAATTGGCTGTGGGTTTTAAGGACCAGGTTCATATAGCCTTGTCGTTGCAATTCGCGGACGATAGCGCTTCCTACCATTCCGCGGTGACCGGCAACATATATCTTGCTGTTTTTTTCCATTATTTGATTATACCTTTTTCCAGGTACTCTTCCAAATTCAACCTGACTCGTGCCGCCGCACCATCGGCAGCCACCTTACGCATATCGGCTTGGACCATCAGTTGCACCAGTTGCT
>JAGDAS010000136.1 GCA_017959385.1 Paludibacteraceae bacterium | reverse complement strand
GGAGGCTTTGCGCCGCCGCCGGACGTTGGAGCGTTTGCAGGAGGAAGGTGTCTTGGAGATGAACCGCCAGTTGCCGGTCCCCGATCTGATTTGTCGTGTCGCGGTAGTGTCGTCCGCTACTGCGGCCGGGTATGATGATTTCCGCCATGAATTGCAGTCGAATGAATACGGTTACACCTATCAATTCACCCTGTTCCCTGCTTTGATGCAGGGCGAGGGGTGCCCTGATTCGGTGACGGCTGCGTTGGATACGGTGGCGGAGCAGGCGGAAATGTTTGATCTGGTGGTGATTATACGAGGCGGCGGAGCCGTCTCCGATCTCAGTGCATTCGACGATTACCGTATGGCAGCCCATGTGGCGCAGTTCCCGCTGCCGGTATGGTCGGGTATCGGACACAACCGGGATGTCTCGGTATTGGATCTGGTTTCGAATGCGTCGTGGAAAACTCCTACGGCTACGGCTCAGGCAATCGTTGCGCATACTCGAATGGCCGAAGAGAAGATTCTTGCTCTTCGCAATGAACTGGACGATGTTATAAAGGTGTATCTTGAACAGGAGTCGCTTCGGTTGGAACAGCTTGCAGTACAGCTGCCGGCCGCCTGGGAAGGCTGGCTGCAAAAGCAACAACAGCGTTTGGAGTCCGTGTGCAGCGCGCTGGAACACCTGGATCCGCAACGTGTGCTGGAGCGCGGATATGCCGAGGTCCGGCGTCAGGGCCGTCCGGTCGTTTCGGCTGGAACGCTGAAGCCCGGTTTGGAAGTGGAAATACGATTTTCCGACGGAATAGTCAAAGCTCAAATCTTATGAAAACAAAAACGTACCGTGAGTCGGTGGAAGAATTGGAAAAGATTGTCGCCTCCCTGCGGGAGGGCGGAACGGAGTTGGAACAAGTGGAGCGCCAGGTGGCGCGCGCACGCGAATTGCTGGACGCCTGCAACGCGCAGTTGCGCCGCTTGCAGCAGCATTTGCCTGACGTGAATGCAAAATAAGCGGTTTTTGCAATTTAATTTGGTGGAACCATAAATTTTTTATAATTTTGTCGCGTTTCACCCAGGGAACTTTTCACTATGAATCACGAAAGTATCTTATCTGTTTTTCTTTCCGTTATGCCGTTGCTCGTTGCCGGCGGTTGTTTTGTTACAGGAATCATGCTGTTGAAACATTCGTTAGGCAATCTTCCCCGTTTGATTATGGGTATCTCCTGCCTGGGATGGTTTGTCGTGGAAATCGCTTTTTTGAACTTTCTCGTGCAGGGGGAAAATCTGCAGTCCCCGGCGGTGCGCTTCCATCCGTCTTTTATCTTTCTGACTTTTCTGGTAACGAAAATCACATTGCTCTATCCGTTTGCCCTGCTCAATCCTTCGCGTGTCGTCGCACGGCGGATGTTGAAGTATGCGCTCCCCGGCGGAGTGTTGTGTATCCTTTATATATTACACACGTCTTTCTGTCCCAAGCCTGTCCGGCCTGACGTATTGATCAATATGGTGCGTGATGTGGTTGCCGGTCTGACCGATCCGGTTGAATTTGTGCTCCTCTGTCTGCTCATCATTTACTTGGCTTTAGACGTTATTTTTACCATTGTCAAGTTGTTGCGTTTTGTGCCGCTATACGACAAAATGTTGGATCAGAACTTTTCCAATGTCGAATATTATCAGGTGTCATGGGTGCGTCGTGTCGTATATCCCGTCATGTTGGTGATCGCACTTTTGTTGGCATATCTGACTATTCCCGGTCAGACGGTATCGCTCGTGTTGGGCGCTTCGCATTTGTTGGTGCTTGCCATCGTGCTGTTCCTGACCGTTGATTCTGCGCTATCCATGGAGCAGGTGAATCCGTCTTTGTTCCCCAAGTTGTATTGGGATTATCGGACGTTTTCGTGGAAATTCCCTGAGGATGTTGGTGGAAATCAGAACGAAACGGATGAAATGGAGGAGGAGACGCAGTTGTTGACCGAGCAGCAGATTGAGAACTACAAGAAGGTTTTCGAGGAATGGATGAATATTGTAAAACCCTACAATAAGTCTGAATTCCGTGTTTCTGATGTACATAAAAAACTGGGTATCGGACGTTTGGAGGCCAATGAGTTCTTCAACCGCGCATATCATTGCTATTTCCGCAATCTGGTTCAACGCTACCGTATTGAGGAATCCATCCGTATGATGAAGGAATTCCCTGAAAAACAGATCAAGGAAATCTCCTATGAGGTCGGTTTTAGTTCGCAATCGGTTTTTGCGCGTTCCTTCCAGAACCAAATGGGTATGTCCTGTACGCGTTACCGCGAAAAAATGGATACCTTCCGATAGTTGGATAATTAATTGTGCATCAGTTTCTTGTGCATTAGTGCAAAATTTTACCATTGAATTGCACAAGAATAATGCCGATTATGCAAAAATAAAATGATGGAAATATTTGGTGCACCCCGAATAGGGTTGTATCTTTGTAATCGGAAAGGGGAATAACCTTTATTCAAGCTGCCGCCTGGCAGTCGGCTGTTTGCGAGGGAGGGGTGCCCGACCAAACAGTTAAGGCGAAGACCCAATCCGAGATTTATTTTTCTTCGTTTTTTAGTGAATTAGTGAGAAAAGAGCCTGTCTAGCGTGACAGGCTCTTTTTGATTTAATGGGGTCCGCCGCAGGCGGCCCAATTAAATCCGAGCGTCTAGCGTGACAGGCTCTTTTTGATTGTAGCCGTTGCGAAATCATTTTGGTCTTTATTAAAAAATAAACTACATTTGTACTAGCCTAGTCTATACAGCCATGAACACAGAACTGAAAGAGGCCGTATCGCGCATCCAGATGGAGGATTACAACTATCCGCTGCCCGATGACCGCATCGCCAAATATCCGTTACCCTGCCGCAGCGACTCCAAACTGCTGGTTTACCGTGGCGGGAGTCCCTTTCAAACCCGTCATTTCCGTGACCTTCCGGAAGAACTGGATTCCGATATGCTGTTGGTATTCAACAATACCAAAGTAATTCAGGCCCGGTTGATGTTTCAAAAAAAAACCGGAGGTTGGGTCGAAATCTTCTGCCTGGAGCCGGAACGACCTTCTGATTACCAGTTGATGTTCGCACAAACGGGCGTATGCGTTTGGAAGTGTCTGGTGGGCAACCTGAAAAAATGGAAAGAAGGCGTTCTGCAGCTTACACGGGAGTATCAAGGCGCTCCGCTTACGCTGACAGCCGAGCGGCTGTCGTCGTATGGCAATACACACGATATCAAATTCTCGTGGGATCGGGAGCAGGTGACTTGGGGCGAGGTGATCGAAACCTTCGGCGAACTGCCCATCCCCCCTTATTTGAAACGCCGTTCCGAGGAATCGGATAAAAAAACTTACCAAACCGTCTATTCCAAAATAAAAGGTTCTGTGGCGGCTCCGACTGCCGGTCTGCATTTTACCCCGGAGGTCTTGGAACAAGTCGCGGCGAAGGGGGTCGAAACCGCCTATCTCACGCTGCACGTAGGGGCGGGCACATTCCAACCCGTTAAGACCGAGGCTATTGGCGGTCACGACATGCATACCGAGGTGATCGCCGTTCCATGCGAAGTGATTGAAAAGCTTTTAGCACACGAGGGACGCGTGGTGGCCGTCGGGACGACCTCGGTCCGTACGTTGGAAAGTCTGTATTATATAGGTTGTCACCTGAAAGCCGGGCAGGAGAATCTGTCCGTATCCCAATGGGAACCCTATGAGACGGATCCTCAGGTCACAACGGCCGATGCCCTGCATGCCATTCTGGATTACCTGGAGCGGCAGGGGACGCAGGTTCTGCATGCGCGTACGCAGATCATTATCGCACCGGGTTACCGGTTCCATGTGGTCCGTGGCATCGTGACCAACTTTCATCAGCCCAAGAGTACACTGCTGCTGCTTTTGGCTGCCTATGTGGGCGATGTGTGGCGCGATATGTATGACTATGCCCTCCGTGAAGGCTATCGTTCTTTAAGTTATGGAGATTCCTCCTTATTATTAAGATAATATGAAGAAATTAGTTGCTTTTATCGCTGTGATGTTGCTGGTGTCCGGCCGGTTGTCCGCTACGCCTGCGGTTGTCGAGGCTTCGTTTTCCGGCAAGGTGCCTTTTACAACCGTTTCGGTGCATATCCTGGCCAATTCCGGCAAAATGGAGCTGCTCAACACCATCCCGGTACAGCCGGACAATACCTTTGTGTTGAATTTCGACATTCCGCGTGGCGGATATTTCGATTTGGTAATGAGCGGAGGCGCGGTACAGCGCGAAATGATCCTGGTTGTCAACCCCGGTGACTCCATGCAGATCGTTATAGGGCTGGACTACGAAGGAGTCTATCTGGAGAAGGTGACCGGCTCGCCCGACAACGAGTTGTTCCGCAGTTGTCAGGCGTTGAAATCCAAGACATTGGCCAGTATGCAGTCGATCGAAACCCGTTTCAATGCTTCGCAGGACAATGAAGAGCGGGTGCGTCTGCAGCAACAGTATCGGGAAACGGATGCCGCCTATGCCCGACAGTTGACCGACGCGCTCGGTACGCATTCCGACCTGTTGGCGGCCGCCTTTATCGCCCTTCAGGATTTGGGCAAACTTTCAGACACCTACAAACCGCTTTTTCAGCAATTATACGGCAATCTGTCGGCGCAGTATGCCGACAATCCGGTGATGAAGGAGATTTTCAAACTGTTGACCAATCCCATTGTGGCTGGGAAGAAGGCGCCGGACATCGTACTCAAAAATCCCCGTGACGGAGAAGTAAAGCTCTCCTCCCTGCGCGGAAAATGGGTCTTGGTGGATTTCTGGGCATCCTGGTGTGGCCCCTGCCGTCGTGAGAACCCCAATGTGGTGGCTGCGTGGCAGAAGTACCATGACAAGGGATTCGAGGTGTTCAGCGTGTCGCTCGATACCGATCCCATCGCCTGGCAGACAGCCATCGATCTGGACGGACTGGCCTGGGCCAATCACGGCAGTTCGTTGAGCGGCTGGTCGTGTCCGGTAGCCCGCGAATGGCACGTCAACTCCATTCCGTTCTGCGCTTTGATCGATCCCAACGGCCGGATTTATGCGGTGGGTCTGCGCGGAGAGGCGCTTGACCAGGCTTTGGGCAGCGTGTTGGGCCGCTGATTTTAACGGAAAAGCATTTTAAAGGCTTCGTCCACTTTGGACGCGGCCTTTATTTGTATGTGGAACTGCTTGGTGTCCAGCCCTTTTAAATTGTATTTGGGAATGATGATCTGTTGGAATCCCAGTTTTTCCGCTTCCGAAATGCGTTGCAGGATGCGGGTTACCGGACGGATTTCGCCCGAGAGCCCCACTTCGCCGGCCAGGGCGGTCTGCCGGTTGACGGCAATGTCGAGATAGGCCGAAAGAATGGCGGAAATAACGGCCAGGTCGGTGGCGGTGTCGCTGATGCGAAGGCCTCCGGCAATGTTGAGGAATACGTCTTTCTGTGCGATTTTGAATCCGGCGCGTTTTTCCAATACAGCCAGCAGCATGTTCATGCGCCGGGTGTCGAATCCGGTGGTGGACCGCTGCGGGGTGCCGTAGGTGGCGGTGCCCGTCAGTGCCTGCACTTCGACAAGCAACGGCCGGATGCCTTCCACGGCGGCGGCGATGGCGACGCCGCTCAAGCCTTCCGATTCGTCGGAGAGCAGTAGCTCCGACGGGTTTTCCACTTCGCGCAGTCCGGATTGGATCATTTCGAAAATGCCGATTTCGCTGGTGCTTCCGAAGCGGTTCTTGATGCTGCGCAGAATGCGGTACAGGTAGTGCTGGTCGCCTTCAAACTGCAGAACGGTGTCCACCATGTGCTCCAGAATCTTCGGGCCTGCAATGGTGCCGTCTTTCGTGATGTGGCCCACGATGAAGACCGGTGTGCCCGACTGTTTGGCATATTTGAGCAGCGAGGCGGTGCATTCGCGGATCTGCGTGATACTGCCTGCCGATGACTCCACGCTTTCTGTTTCAATCGTCTGGATGGAATCAATGATCAGAATGTCGGGCTGCAGCTGGCCGGCTTGCGCCAGAATACGTTCCAGCGAGGTTTCGCTCAGAATGTAGCAGTCGCCGGTCGTGGTTCCGATGCGGTCAGCCCGCAGCTTGAGCTGGGGGCCGCTTTCTTCGCCCGATACATACAGTATTTTGCGGTCTTTGAGCTTGAGGGCGGTCTGCAGGATGAGTGTGGATTTGCCGATACCGGGTTCGCCTCCGATGAGTACCAGCGATCCGGGAACCAATCCGCCGCCCAGTACGCGGTTCAATTCGCTGCTGTGCATATCCATCCGGGCGTCTTCGGAGGCTTGTATTTCGGATATGTGCTGTATGCGTACGGGTTCCCGATCCGCGTTGCGGGCTGCAGGCGAGCTGCTGTTGCTGCGGGTGCTGATTTCCTCCACGCAGGTGTTCCATTGGCCGCAGGCGTTGCATTTGCCGAACCATTTGGCCGATTCGTAGCCGCATTGGTTGCAGAGATAGACGGTCTTGAGTTTGGGCATTTTCAGGGTGTTTGAGGCGGCCTTTCAGCCGCAGATGGTCAGGGTAGCAGATTGGTCAGGCTGTCGGGGTGGACGATGGCGGGTTGGAAGTTGCGCGCCTCCTCTATGTCCATGTGGGCATAGGCGGTGATGATCAAAATGTCGCCGACCTGCACCTTCCGCGCGGCAGCCCCGTTGGCACAGATGACACCGCTGCCCCGTCTGCCTTTGATGACATAGGTCTCGAAGCGCTCGCCGTTGTTGTTGTTGACAACAGCTACTTTTTCGTATTCCAAAAGGTTGGCGGCATCCATCAGGTCTTCGTCAATCGTAATGCTCCCGATATAGTTGAGGTTGGCTTCCGTTACGTGGACGCGGTGGATTTTGGATTTCAGCAGTTCAATAACCATGTCTATTATTTATAGTGTACATTGTCAATCAAACGGATTTTGCCGCAGTACACGGCGATGCAGCCGGTAATGTGCGCGCTTTCGTTCCAGTCTTTCACCGGCAGCAGGGTGTCGTCGGCTACGATTTCGTAATAGTCCAGCCGGAACAGGGGTTCGTTCTGCAGTCCGCGGGTTACGAAGGCGGCGGTTTCGGCCACTCCGGCCCCCTGGCGCATGAATTCGCGGCTGCACGAAAGGGGTTGCGAAATCAGGGCGGCGTTGGTTTTCTCTTCGGCACTGAGCAGGGTGTTGCGGCTGCTTTTGGCCAGTCCGCTGGCCTCCCGTACAATCGGGCAGGCGATGATTTCGACGGGCAGGTTCAGACTGCGCACCATGGAGCGGATTACGGCGATCTGCTGGAAATCCTTGTCGCCGAAGTAGGCCCGTTTGGGTTGTACGGCATAGAAGAGTTTGCTGACAATTTGCGCCACACCGTTGAAATGGCCCGGACGGTACCGGCCCTCCATGACTTCGGCCACGGTTCCCAGGTCGAAGGTGCGGGTGTCGGGTTCGGGATACATTTCCTCCACGCTGGGCAGGAAGGCGATACCGCATCCCGCCGATGCCAGCAGCGCACAGTCGGCTTCCGGGGTCCGCGGGTAGCGCTCCAGGTCCGACGGGTCGTTGAATTGGGTGGGGTTGACGAATACGCTCGCCACGGTCAGGACGTTTTCGCTGACACTGCGTTTGATGAGTGACAGGTGTCCCTCGTGCAGGGCGCCCATGGTCGGAACGAATCCGACTTCCGTTGTGCCGGCGGCTTTGATTTTGCTTTGCAGATCGGCAATGGTTCTTACGATTTCCATGACATTCCCTTCAAAATTCGTGCAAAGGTATGGATTTTTGGCAAAACAAGGAAATTTACGGGAATATTAACAGGGGGAAGGTTCAAGTTTTTGAAGAAAATCTTGCGTAATTCCAAGAATTTTTTTATATCTTTGCAAATGGGAAAATTTATGCTGAAATTCCCGTTTGCCGATAAGCCTAGTAATAACTCGAATCATCCGGATTGTGAAAGTACTGTATGTGACTCAGGAGATGTTTCCGTACCTGCCGGCGTCCGAAATCGCGACGCTCACCCGGCAATTGCCGCAGGCCGTTCAGGAACGGGGCCGGGAGATCAGGACGTTCATGCCCCGGTTCGGGTGTGTCAACGAACGGCGCAACCAGTTGCATGAGGTGATCCGGCTTTCAGGCATGAATCTCATCATTGACGGGAGCGACCACCAGCTGATCATCAAAGTGGCCTCCATCCCCTCCGCACGCATGCAGGTGTACTTCATCGACAACACCGAATATTTCAGCCGCCGGCATGTGCTGGTGGATGAGAACGGTGCGGAGTTCGCCGACAACGACGACCGTGCCATTTTCTTCGCGCGTGGCGTGTTGGAAACCGTCAAGAAGCTGCGTTGGTCGCCCGATATCGTTCATTGCCACGGATGGATGTCGGCGGTGGTGCCGCTGTATGTCAAGAAGGCTTTCCACGAGGATCCCTTCTTCGCCCAGGCCAAGGTGGTTTATTCCCTCTATGCCGATGCTTACAACCAACCCTTCGACGGACGTGTCGCAGAAAAGATGCGCATGCCCGGCATCCTTCCGGAGGATGTCGCGGCCGTGGCCGGTGGGGGCAGTTTCCAGAATCTCTCCAAACTGGCCATACAATATGCTGACGGCGTGATTCAGGCCAGTGAACAGGTGGACCCCGAACTGGTTGCATTTGCTAAAAATTCACAAAAATTGTTCCTGCCGTATCAATCTCCCGAAAATTATGTACTTTCGTACGATGAATTTTATGACAAAGTAATGGGGTGATGAGATTGATTTTGAACAAGTTGCGTTTTCTGCTTCCGGCTGTTTCCGTTCTGTTGCTGTTGATTTCCTGCGAATCTTCCTCCGAAGTGGGGGTGGAAGTCCGTCCCGCATCCGATGCGTTGGCGGTTAAAACCTGCTGTTTCCCGGTGGAAACCTCGCTGGTGACGGTTGACAGTATCTACGGTCGTGGCCGTGATCTGATGTTCGGCGTTTATTCGGATCCCCTGTTCGGTACGGTAAAGGCCGATTTTCTGGCCGAACTGCACTATATCGCCGACACCTTCCCCGCCAACAGCGTGGGCGATTCACTGGTGTTCGTGCTCTTTTACCGCGAGTTTTTCGGCGATTCGCTTTCTGTACAGGAAATGTCGGCCTACCAGTTGGATGCCGCACTGGATTTCTCCACCGACTACTATTCCAACATCCGCCCGGCCGACTTTACCGATTGTTCGCGTCTTTTCGCCCGGACTTCGTATGTGCCCTACGACCTGACGGTGCCGGACGACACACGTTCGTCATCCTACGTCAACCAGATTCGGGTGCGTATGCCCGACGAGATGATGCGGACCTTGATGTCGGATCCTTCGCTGGCCGGCAGCCAGGAGGCGTTCCGTGATTTTCTCAACGGTCTGTATGTGACCAACAGTTATGGGGACGGATGTATGGTTATGACCGATTCGGTCAATCTGGAACTGGCCTTTCACGTCAATCTGGAAGTCGATACCGGTGTGGTTCGGATTCCCTCCACCCGTATCTACGGCGCCAATTTGGAGGCGACCGAGGTGCAGCATATCAGCTATCCGCTCAATGACCGTCCCACCGCCGCCGGTATGGCTGCCCGGTATGCCGATTCGATTACCCTGGTTTCTTCGCCTGCGGGGCTTTTCACACGGATCAAACTGCCGCTTGACTCCATTTACCGAAAGGTGTGGACGGACGAACAAGCCGAGGATCCGGCCTATATCCTCAATATCAATCATGCCGCCCTGGTGGTGGAAACGGCCGACTTGGAGGAATATTCGGGCCAGTTGGATCCCCCGGCCGCTTTGCTGATGATCCGCGAGGAGGACATGCCGCGCTTCTTTGTGCAAAGTCTTTATCCCGTGGCCGGTATTCCTACGGTGATGGGCGTGTACAATGCGGCGCAGCGGCGCTATGTGTTCGGCAATATGGGGGCTTATCTGCAGTCGGTGCTCAAGTCGGGGCAGTCAGCCTTTGACGCAGCCTCCGAATTTGTACTGGTTCCGGTGTCGGGTGCCACCGATGTGAATGCGGCCGGCAACACCATCCGCCATCTGTTGCGTCCGTCGGGCGGTATTCTGCGTAGCGGAACCAACGCTTCACCTATGCGTGTAAGCATCACCTACACACATCTTTAATGCCGGAATTGTTGCGGATCAAGGGGTGATCGGGGCCGGTGTGCCGTTCTTCACTGCCTCTTCGCTGGCGGTCTTGTAGGCGTGTACCAATCCGCCAGTACCCAGCAGTGTGCCTCCGAAGTAGCGTACCACTACCACCAGCGTGTCGGTGAGTCCGGCCGCTTCAATCTGGCGTAGAATGGGGCGCCCCGCCGTGCCGGACGGTTCGCCGTTGTCGCAGGCCCGGTAGAGAGCGGCCTGTGGACCGAGACGGTAGGCGTAGCAGATGTGCTTGGCTTTGTGATGCTCCTTTTTGTAAGCGGCCAGAATGCCCTTTACCTCGTCGGCCGAATGGATCGGCATGGCATAGGCCAGAAACCGGCTCCCTTTTTCCTTGTAGCAGCCTTCCGAAATTCCCTGCAGTGTGTTGAGTTTGTTTTCCACGTCTGCAAAGGTAGAATTTTTGTGTCGAATTGGCAATTTTTATGTAATTTTGCGCAATCACAAGCTTATGTGTCGTATGAAGCGGTTGTTCTTTCTGATTTGTCTGGCGGCGGCAGCCGGTGGGGCCGGTGCTGTCACCTATTACGAAGCTATGTATGAACCTGCCGGAGGGGCTGCCGAACCTTATGTGCCGGCGCCGGCCGTCGAATCCGAAACGTCCGGGGTGCAACCGGCGGCCGGAGACACCTCCCATGCGGCCCGTACGGCATGGGTGGCGGCTACGCTGCCGGTCAAGGTGACCCGCGACGCATACGTCCGTGAGGATGGATCGCGGGTGGCGGAGACTTACCATGTGGTGGTCGGCAGCTACAGCAGCAAAGTCAATGCGATGCGCATGGCGGAAGGCCTGCGTGT
This sequence comes from Paludibacteraceae bacterium, assembly GCA_017959385.1. Taxonomy (GTDB): domain Bacteria; phylum Bacteroidota; class Bacteroidia; order Bacteroidales; family Paludibacteraceae; genus Enterocola. Next base: position 9,254 of record JAGDAS010000136.1, on the reverse strand, counting down.
CTCGGGCAACCGCCCCTCCGTCGCCATGAGCAGCCAGGGTTTGTACCGGGTTTTCCTTGTTTCAGGCAATGACGAGGACGAAGTGCGCGGCTGGCTGGCCCGGTGCCGTGCGGATTATCCGGATGCTTGGATTTTGAAAATCAAATCGGAATGAGAAAAATCGGAATCTTTCTGACCTGTGTCCTGGCCTTGGCCGGCTGCAGGCACCGCACCCGTTTCTATACGGATGTAAGCGGAGAGCCGGTTGCGGTTGTTTTCGACCGCTTCGACCGGGATATCTTCACACTCGATTCGTCGGCGCTGACCGCCAAGTATGGTGCTTTCGTCGATCTCTACCTTTGGCAGGTGATGGGATTGAAGTCCTACAGCATGGTGCCGTTTTTCCTGAAGGACACTTCCGTGCAGGCGCTCGACCGTGATATCGAAAAGGTGTATCCCGATCTTGAAGCGGCTGAGCGTGAGTTGACGACCGCCTTCCAATATTGGCGCCATTATTTCCCCGAAAGGGCGGTTCCCCGCCTGATTACGCATTTTTCGGGCTACAACCAGAGTCTGGTGGCTGGCGACGGCGTGCTTTCGGTCAGCCTGGACTGCTATCTCGGCTCCGATTATGCCGCCTATCAGGGCGGTGTGGACGGTATTTACACCTATATGCTGCCCTACATGACACCACGCCAGCTGCCGCAGGATGTGATGCTGGGCTTTTTGATGACGGAGTTGCCGGAACCGATGCCCGGATCCAATCTGCTGGAGTATATGATCTATTACGGCAAACTCATGTATCTGCTCGAGGTGGCGTTTCCCGAAAGGGAGCCCTCCGAACTGCTGAGCTACACTCCGGAGCAGTATCAATGGGCCTGCCGCCACGAACGCCAGGTATGGAACTATTTGGCCGAGCAGAATCTGCTCTTCGCATCCGACCGGCTGACCATCTCCCATTTTACCCAATGGGCGCCTTTCACAACCGGGCTGTCGCAGGATTCACCGGGGCGTATGGCTTGGTTTACCGGACTGCGCATTGTGGAGAGTTATATGGACAATAACCGCCAGTTGGGTCTCCCGGACCTGGTTTCAGAGCAGGATGTTCAAAAAATACTGCAAATGTCGGGGTATCGGCCGTAAAAAATCCGTATCTTTGCGCGCAAATTCGTACACATGATTACCATCGAACAACTTAAAGAGACGATAGAACGCCGGTTGGCGTTGAGGAGGTATCTTTGACATCGACAATAAGTTGATTCAAATCGAGGAAGAGGAACTTCATACGCAGGCGCCCGGTTTCTGGGACGATGCCAAGGCTGCGGAGGCGCAGATGAAAAAGGTGAAGGACCTGAAGAAATGGCTGGAGGGCTACGACAATGTCCACCGGGCCGTGGATGAACTGCAGTTGGCTTTTGATTTCCACAAGGAAGGTGTCACCTCCGAGGAAGAGGTGGACGCCGCCTATGCGCATGTCATCACCCTGTTGGATGAGATGGAGATGCGCAATATGCTCTCGTCCGAAGAGGACAATTTGGGCGCTGTACTCAAAATCGTATCGGGTGCAGGCGGTACTGAGAGCCAGGATTGGGCTTCCATGCTGTTGCGTATGTACACCCGCTATTGCGAACGTGTGGGCTATAAGTGGGTGATGAGCAACTACCAGGAAGGAGATGAAGCCGGTATCAAGACGGCGACCATCCAGGTGGAGGGCGATATGGCCTACGGTTTCCTGAAGAGCGAGAACGGCGTGCACCGTCTGGTGCGTGTGTCGCCCTATAACGCACAGGGCAAACGTATGACATCGTTCGCTTCGGTGTTTGTGGTTCCCTTGGTCGATGATACGATAGAGGTCAAAGTCGATCCGTCCGCCATTACCTGGGAGACCTTCCGTTCCGGCGGTGCCGGCGGTCAGAATGTCAATAAGGTGGAGTCGGGTGTCCGTCTCCGCTACCAATTCAAGGATCCCTATACGGGCGAAGAGGAGGAAATCCTGATCGAAAACACCGAAACCCGGGACCAACCCAAGAACCGGGAGAATGCGCTCCGCCTGCTGCGTTCCCAGTTGTATGACCGGGAAGTGAAGCACCGTATGGCCGAACAGGCCAAGGTGGAGGCCGGCAAGAAAAAGATCGAGTGGGGGTCGCAGATCCGCAGCTATGTGTTTGACGACCGCCGGGTCAAGGACCACCGCACCAATTACCAGACTTCCGATGTGCAGGGCGTGATGGATGGCGATATCGAACCTTTCATCAAAGCCTACCTGATGGAGTTCGGAGGATGATTTTACCGAGTAAAACAATTACAACCAATATAGAAAAATGGCACAAGAATTAAGTGAACAGGAACAGTTCCGACGCCAAAGTCTCGAACAATTGCGCGCCATGGGAATCAATCCCTATCCGGCGGCGCTTTTCCCTACCGATGCATGGTCGGCCGACATCAAACGTGATTTTACGGACGACGCCCCCCGGCGCCAGGTGGTGGTAGCCGGCCGTATGATGACCCGCCGTATTATGGGCAAGGCTTCGTTTGTGGAGCTGCAGGATTCCAAAGGCCGTATTCAGGTGTACATTTCGCGTGACGAAATCTGCCCGGACGAAAACAAGGACCTCTACAACGTTGTTTTCAAGAAATTGATGGACATCGGCGACTTTATCGGCATCAAGGGCTATGTGTTCCGCACCCAGACGGGCGAAATTACGGTGCACGCCCAATCGCTTACGTTGCTTTCCAAGGCCTTGCGCCCGTTGCCCATCGTCAAATACAAGGATGGTGTGGCCTACGATGCTTTTGAAGATCCCGAACTGCGCTACCGCCAGCGTTATGTTGACTTGGTGGTCAATGACGGTGTCAAGGATATTTTCATCAAGCGCAACAAGGTTTATACCTCCATGCGCGAATACTTTGACAAACAGGGTTATATGGAAGTCGAAACCCCGATTCTCCAATCCATACCCGGTGGAGCGTCGGCCCGCCCGTTCATTACACACCACAATGCCCTCGATATCCCCCTGTATCTGCGTATTGCCGACGAGCTTTACCTCAAGCGTTTGATTGTAGGCGGTTTTGAAGGAGTGTATGAGTTCTCCAAAAATTTCCGCAACGAGGGAATGGACAAAACGCACAACCCGGAATTCACCTGTATGGAAATCTACGTTTCCTACAAGGATTACGAGTGGATGATGTCCTTTACCGAAAGGATGTTGGAGAAAATCTGCCTGGATGTCAACGGTACCGACGAGGTGAAAGTGGGCGACAAGACGATTTCGTTCAAGGCGCCATTCGCCCGCCGCACAATGACACAGGCCATTCAGGATTTCACCGGCATTGACATCACCGGTATGGACGAGGCAGCGTTGCGCAAAGTATGCAAGGACTTGAACATTGAGGTGGACGATACGATGGGCAAAGGCAAGCTCATTGACGAAATCTTCGGCGCCAAGTGCGAAGGCAATTACATACAACCCACCTTTATCACCGATTATCCGATCGAGATGTCGCCGCTGTGCAAGCGGCACCGCGACAATCCCGAACTTACCGAACGCTTTGAGTTGATGGTCAACGGCAAGGAACTTTGCAACGCATATTCCGAGTTGAACGACCCCATCGACCAGCTGGAGCGCTTCCAGGAGCAGTTGCGGTTGAGCGAGAAGGGCGACGACGAAGCCATGTTCATCGACATGGATTTTGTCCGTGCGTTGGAATACGGTATGCCGCCTACCTCCGGCATGGGAATCGGCATGGACCGGCTTGTCATGTTGATGACCGGTCAGACCCAGATTCAGGAAGTGTTGTTCTTCCCGCAGATGCGTCCGGAGAAAACCGCTTCCAAACAACAGGAAGAAAGCAAGGAGGAGAATAAGTAATGGCTAAGAAAGAACAACGTGTCTGTATTATGGGTGGAGGCAGCTGGGCTACCGCCATTGCCAAAATGTGTATGGCACGCGGTCAGCGCATCAACTGGTACATGCGCCGTCCCGAACAGATTGAGGCGTTTCAGAAACGCTCTTACAACCCGTCATACCTGACTTCGGTCCGTTTTGACGTCAAAAAGATCAAATTCTACAGCAACATCAATATGGCGGTGCGCTATTCCGACATTTTGGTGTTTGCCATCCCGTCGCCCTTTTTGACCCAGCATTTGTCCCATCTGACCGTTTCGCTCAAGGACAAATACATCATTTCGGCCATCAAGGGCATTATCCCCGACGAGAACCTGATTGTATCCGATTACTTCATCAAGCACTACAATGTCAAGGAGGAAAATCTGGGTGTGATAGCCGGTCCCTGCCATGCGGAAGAGGTTGCGCTGGAACGCTTGTCCTACCTGACAGTGGGCAGCCATAACATTGAATTGGCTGAAATGTTCGCCAAACGGATCGCCAACGAGTTCCTGCGTACCTATACCACTACCGATGTGCGTGGAATCGAATATGCCTCTGTGTTGAAAAATGTGTATGCCATTGCCGCCGGTATCTGCCATGGGCTGAAGTATGGCGACAATTTCCAGGCGATTCTGGTGTCGAACTGCATCCGTGAAATGGACCGCTTCGTGGCTGCCATCGCCCCCAATGCCGACCGTAACACCCAGGATGCCGCCTATCTGGGCGACCTGTTGGTGACCGCTTATTCCAAGTTCAGCCGCAACCGTACCTTCGGTGCCATGATCGGCAAAGGATATTCGGTGCGTACGGCCCAGTTGGAGATGGAAATGATCGCCGAAGGCTACTACGGTACCAAGTGCATCAAGGAGATCAACGATCGTACGGGCGTGAACATGCCGATTTTGGATGCTTGCTACAATATTCTGTATGAGCGTATTGCACCGAATATTGAGGTTAAGCTGCTGACAGAGAAATTACGATAATCATATAATTAATTGATTTATGGAAGATATCAAGTTGTCAGTCGAGAATTGCTACGGATTCGTCAGCAAATCGACGGTTGACGCCCTGGCCGGAGAGGTGAAGAAGGCGTCTGAAACATTGGAGAACGGAACGGGTGCCGGTAATGATTTTCTGGGCTGGCTCCATCTGCCTTCGTCCATTACGCCCGAATTCCTGCAGGACATTCAGGCTACAGCCGACAAACTCCGTGCTGCCTGCGAAGTAGTGGTGGTAGCCGGTATCGGTGGCAGTTATCTGGGTGCCAAGGCGGTGATTGACGCATTGAGCAACAGCTTCGGCTGGTTGCAGAATCCTCGTCCCGCCATTGTCTTCGCCGGCAACAACATCGGTGAAGATTACCTGGCCGAATTGTCTGAATACCTGGAGGGTAAGAAGTTCGGTATCATCAATATCTCCAAGTCCGGTACCACAACCGAGACAGCACTGGCATTCCGTATGCTCAAGACGCAGTTGGAGCGTCAGGCGGGTAAGGCGGCCGCCAAGGAGTTGATTGTTGCCATTACCGACAAGGCCAAGGGCGCGCTCCGTACGCTGGCCACCCAGGAGGGCTACAAGACCTATGTCATTCCCGACAACGTGGGCGGACGATTCTCCGTACTCACGCCGGTAGGTTTGCTCCCGATCGCTGTAGCTGGTCTGGATGTGAAGCAGTTGGTGGCCGGTGCCTGCCGTATGGAGGAGGTTTGCGGTGTCAACACCCGGTTTGAGGAGAACCCCGCAGCTGTTTACGCAGCCACGCGCAATGCATTGTACCGCGCAGGCAAGAAGATCGAATTGCTGGCCAACTTCCAGCCTAAGCTGCACTATTTCGCCGAATGGTGGAAACAGCTCTACGGCGAAAGCGAAGGTAAGGAGAACAAGGGTATCTTCAATGCCGCCGTCGATTTCACGACCGATCTGCACTCGATGGGTCAGTGGATTCAGGAAGGCGAACGCAGCATTTTTGAGACGGTGGTTTCGGTGGCCAAACCGAGCCGGAAACTGGTTGTTCCTTCGGACGAGGCCAACTTGGACGGCTTGAACTTCCTGGCCGGCAAGCGTATTGACGAGGTTAACAAGATGGCCGAACTGGGAACCCAGTTGGCCCATGTGGACGGCGGTGTCCCCAACCTGCGCGTCGAAGTGCCCGAACTGAACGCGTACTACATCGGTCAACTCATTTATTTCTTTGAGAAGGCTTGTGGTATCAGCGGTTACCTGCTGGGTGTCAATCCGTTCAACCAACCGGGTGTGGAGGCTTACAAGAAGAATATGTTCGCCCTGCTCAACAAGCCGGGTTACGAAGAGGCTTCCAAGGCCATCCAGGCACGTTTGAAGAAATAAGGATTTTCCGAATAAGGGAAAGGAGCGGTCTTCCGGACCGCTCCTTTTTTTTTACATTGGGTGAAAACGGCCGGTTTTGGGGCGAATGGGCGGTGGGTGGGGGCGATTGGTCCGTGCGGATGGCTGCGGTTCGCGGGAAATGTACTAAATTTGCGCGCTATTCATTTATAGAACTAATTTACATGGATTCTGAAAAACAAGCAGTTTACCGGATCGGTTTGGATGTGGGCAGTACTACGGCCAAGATTGTAGTGTTGGATAAGCAGGGCGCCATGGTGTACCAGTCCTACCGCCGTCACCTTTCCAATGTCGAGGAGGCGGTTGCCCGTTTTCTTGACGAGCTTCAAACCATTGTCTCCGATGGCAGTTTCCGGTTGGCCGTAACCGGTTCCGTGGGTTTGGGCCTGAGTGAGCGTCATCAACTGCCTTTCGTGCAGGAGGTGGTGGCTGCCGCCGAGTTTACCAAACAACTGCATCCCGATATCCGCACGATCATTGATATTGGCGGTGAGGACGCCAAAATCGTGTACCTGCAGGACGGACGCGTGGTCGATCTCAGGATGAACGGCAACTGTGCCGGCGGTACGGGTGCCTTTATTGACCAGATGGCCCTGTGTCTCGGTGTGGAAGTGGGTGAGATGAACGGTTTGGCGCTGGCGGCGGATACGGTTTATCCGATCGCCTCCCGCTGCGGTGTTTTTTCCAAAACAGACATCCAGAACCTGATTGCCCGCAATGTGTCCAAGCAGAATATCGCTGCATCCATCTTCCACGCGGTGGCGGTACAGACGGCGTCAGCCCTGAGCCATGGCATGGAGGTGAAACCCAAGGTGCTTATGTGCGGCGGCCCGCTGACGTTTATTCCCGCACTGCGCAAGGCGATCGCCGAATACTTCCAGTTGGACCCCGATAAAGACGTGCTCATGGAGGAGCATGCCAATGTTATCCCGGCCTGGGGTACGGCCCTGTCCATCGATCCGTCGTCGGACGAAGGCTTGTTCACCACCGACAGCCTGCGTACCCGGTTGGCGACGGTGGTCAAGAAGGCGGAGAACGGTGCTGTGGTCAAAAACAAGACCTTTGTTACGCTTCCGCCCATTTTCGAAAGTGAGGAAGACTACCTGCAGTGGAAGCTCGAAAAGAGTAAATCGTATGTTAAGTTGCGTTCTCTCAGTGATTTGCCGAAAGGCGAAAAAACCTATTTGGGTATTGATTCCGGCAGTACGACCACCAAAATCGTGCTGATGGGCGAACAGGGGGATATATATTTTACGCATTACGTGCACAACGGCGGCAATCCGATTGCGGCGGTAGGCAACGGTTTGGAACTTCTCGACCGCCAGTGCCGGCAGGAGGGGATCGATTTGCATATCACCGCCGCCTGCTCAACCGGCTATGGCGAGGATTTGATCAAAGCGGCCTATTCGCTTGATTACGGTATGATCGAGACCATGGCGCATTACATGGCTGCACGCCGTATTTGTCCGGAGGTCAGCTTTATTCTGGATATCGGCGGGCAGGACATGAAGGCGATTTATGTGGACAACGGGGTATTGACCCGGATGGAGATCAATGAGGCCTGTTCGTCGGGCTGCGGCTCGTTTATCGAGACGTTTGCACAGACCTTGAAACTCGAAATCAAGGAATTTGTGATGAAGGCTTGTGAAAGCAAGCGCCCGAGTGATCTGGGCACCCGTTGTACGGTGTTCATGAACTCCAAGGTAAAACAGGTGCTGCGTGAGGGGGCGACGGTCAGCGATATTGCCGCCGGTCTGGCCTATTCGGTGGTCAAGAACTGCCTGTTCAAAGTGCTCAAACTCAAGAACTACGACGAATTGGGCGAACATATCGTCCTGCAGGGCGGTACCATGCGCAACGACTCTGTGGTCAAGGCTTTTGAGAATCTGACCGGCCGTGTGGTGCAGTGCAACAACATTCCCGAATTGATGGGGGCCTACGGTTGCGCCCTTTTCGCCCGTCAGAAGACGGATGCGCAAAAAACGGCGCTGCCGTTGCAGCACTACCTCAGTGCCGCTGCGTTTGAGCAGAAGACACTGGGATGTCATGGTTGCGAGAACCAGTGCCGTATTACCCGTTACACCTTCAACAACGGACGCCACTATTTCTCCGGCAACAAGTGTGAGCGTATCTATACCAATGGTTCGGGCGATGGGCACAAAGGTGTCAACCTGAGCCGCCGCAAATATGAACTGCTTTTTGACCGGGCCCGGAATACGGGAGTCAACTCCCAGGGGGTTACCTTCGGTATTCCACGTGCGCTGAATATGTACGAGGAATTCCCGTTCTGGCACACCTTTTTCACGCAATGCGGATTCGGGGTGGAATTGAGCAGCGATTCCACCTATGCCCGGTACGAAAAAGGCGTGCATACGGTGATGTCTGACAATATCTGTTTCCCGGCCAAACTGGTGCACAGTCATATTTATGAACTGGATGCCAATGAAAAAGTGGACCGGATCTTCTATCCCCGCGTCATGTTTGAGGAGAAGGAGGACCAGACGGCCACCGATTCGCTCAACTGTCCCATCGTAATCGGGTATCCCGAGGTGGTCCACAGTTCGGTCAAGACGGTCAAACCGGTCGATTCGCCGGTGATTTCGTTTGCCGATCCGCAACTGCTGCTGCAACAACTGTACACCTATCTGAAACCTTTCCACGTGGACAAGGCGGTTATCCGCAGGGCGCATGCCGCCGCATTGGAGGAAATGCACCGCTTTGGAGAGGAAATGCGCCGGATCAATGAGGAGACCCTTGCCCGGGCCCGGGCGGAGAAACGGCTCTGCATGCTGTTGGTGGGGCGTCCGTACCATACGGATCCGCTGGTGCAGCACAAGGTGTCGGATATGATCGCGTCGTTGGGCGTGGATGTGCTGACCGAGGATGTGGTGCGCAAACTCGATATGCCGGGACGCGAATCGTTCGCTCTCAAGCAGTGGACGTACGTCAACCGGATTCAGAATGCGGCCCGTTGGGCTGCCGCCCAGGATCATCTTGTCCACATGGTGCAGACCACCAGTTTCG
>JAGDAS010000135.1 GCA_017959385.1 Paludibacteraceae bacterium | reverse complement strand
CTTTGCTTACCTCGTCATAGTGCAGGTAGGTGGTCCAATCCTTCGGGAACTCGAAGGGTACCGGTTGTGTAAGCGGTGTACTGCGCGACGACAGGTCGAGGTTGTTTTCGGTCAGGTTGGGGTAGTAGAGCGATCCGATACGCAGGCCGAAGCCTTTGCCATCGAGTGCCACGGTGGTGTTGTTGAACGATTTGGACCAATCCACCTCGGCGCTTTCTTCGCCTGTGGCGGGAACCACGTTATGCACGCGCATCTCCACGATCGGGTTCAGCCGCGTGAAGGCATAGTCGCCCGAATAGGTGTCGTGCAAGGGGTTGCACAGGTTGTACCAAGTCAGGGTGTTGAGCCCGTCGAGGCTGAACGAGGCCTGGTTGTAGGTCAGGCGGTCGGTTCGGCCCATGCGGGCACCGCTCTCAAAGTGGATGTTGCCGGTGGTGGGCGTCAGCGTAAAGTTCTGGTCGCGGAAGGGAATGCCTGCCATCACCAGGTATTCGTCTTCGTCGAGCAACATCGGGTACGAAGAAGCGCCTGTCGTGATGATGGCCGTGCTGGTGGCCAGCGGAGCAACGCCTTCGTCCCACGAGGTGCCGGCGTGCCAAACCGAACCGCTTCCGCTCCAGTGGAGCGTGGCCGGAACAATTCTCAGTTTGAACTGGGTGTCAATGCCGTCGCAGGGGCAGTCGCCGTCGGCGGCCGAGGCGGTCAGGTCGAAGGTGTAGTCGCCTACGGCCAGTCCGCTGATGATGCCGGCATCGGGTACGGCAAGGGTTTGGTCACCCGCGCTGACGCTGATGGTCTGGTCGTATCCGAGGCTGGTGTTGGTGATTTGAACCTCGTCGATGGCCTGTACTCCGTGAACCAGCAGGTCAAATCCGGTGCTGCCTTGCTCTACAAGTACGGTGTAGGTGTATGCGGCGTTCATGGCGGGGATGGTGAATTCGCTGTTGCCCATCGATACGCTTCCGGCGCTGTACCGCAGGTAGCGGTCGCCAGCCGGAGTGGAAAGAATGAGGTCGGAGTTGTCCACGCCGCCTTTTGCAACGGTCCATGCCTGATTGGCGTAGTTGTTTTCATCGTAGTCTTCCAGTACCACGTTGTCGTTGTTGCGGGTCATGAACTTACCGTTGGCATTGATCAGGTAGTAGGTGGTGTCGGAAGCCGCTATCGGGAACCATTCCTGGGTGGTGCGGGCACCATCTGCATCGGCAGCCACTACGGTCATGACGCCGTTGTTGTAGGCGGCGTCGGCCAACAGCAGATCGCCTTCGTCCAGCAGCAAACGTCCCCAGTTGCCGACATTTATGCCCGAAATGATGGCAATGTGGCAGACGGGCGAGGTCACTTTGCTGGCATCGAGATCACGGACGATGCGGTATTTGCTGTGAACCAGCTGGAATTCGAGGAAACACGATTGCAAATCCCCACCATTGCGGTTGGACAGTTGCAGCTTTTTGGTGCCGCCGTCGTCGATGATTTCCATTTGCAGCCAGTCGGGGCGGTCACCGTTCGGGAAGACCACCTCCAAATCGTCGTCCACGCCATCAAGCACACCGGTGCGAAGGTTCGACAGAATGTTGGCATTGCCAGACAGAATAAACGACACGGTGGATTCTTTGATACGGGCCGTTACATGCTGGTTGAGCAAAGAAACTACCAACGAGGGCATGGCTGCGACATTCCATCTTTTTTTGTTGTCGGCATTGGTTTCAACTCCCAGGTTCCTGTTGTAGTTCATGTAAATGAATTCGTCTTGTCCTGCGTAGTTTCCTTGGGTCGTAAGGGTGCCTTCGCCGGTGGCATAGGAGAGGGCCTGGTTCCAGTCGGAGTTTTTTAGATAATACCGGTCGTCGGTGCCAGCATGCAGGTTGAGCAGCTTGAACTGCTGGCCTCCTACGTATTGAATGTACCAGAACGAGCTGCCGTTGGCGTAATCAATGGAGGCGGAAACCCCTCCGCCGGTGATGTAATTTTTCGGATTTCCATTATTGTACTGCAGGGTATAGAAGCCGTCTTCAAAGCTGAAGGGCGGGGTTTTCTTGCGGACTTTGAGCCCGTCCATGTAGAGTTGCGATTCCGACAAGTCCTCATCAAGGGTGTTGTTGCGGATTTCCACCAGAATTTTGGAGCAATTATTGGGAACTTTGATTCCGACTCCCTTGCGTTCGTAGTCGGTGGTGCTGATACGGCCGCTCTGGTAGAGGACGATTTCATTGCCTCGGGTGTTGTTGGTATAGTTATATACGGCAATGGCGATGTTGTGGCCGGCGGTCTTGCCGGCGTTCAACCGCGTGCGGAACCAGCCTGTAATGTAGAGGCTGTCGCCGGAACTGAAGCCCTCATCAACCACGAACTCGAACATGCGGCGCGGGCTGTTGCACTCGCCGTAATATACAGCGCATCCGCCCGCATCGTGGGCAGGAATAGTACGCATGGAATTTTTGAATACGCCGTATTCGTTGGCCAGCGGGTGGCTGTCGTCGGCACCCCACCACAGGCCGTATTCACTGGCCCATTCCGAGGTTACGCTGTTTTTACCGAAACCTTTCGTCGAGCGGCTGCTGTTTGCAGGGTCGGCTTCAAAATAGTCGTCGAACTCGTTTTCGTAAATCGACAGATAGCCGCTAAGTCGGCTCTCCGAGGGGAAACTCATTTGGCGGGTAAGAACCCAACTCTCAGGGTCTAGGGTTTGGCTTGGGTGTAATATGCCTCTCGATGGTGTTGACCAGTATGCGGTGTATGTGCCATCGGTAGTGGCTGTTGCTGTATAGATGCATGAAGATTGTGTTGCAACGGTTGTGGGGCCACGTTTGTATGTCCATGTGTTAGGGTGGTCGTAGAAATATTCATTACTGGAAAAAATATGAATTTTGTAATCGTATTCAATGTAATTGTCGGTGCGGTAATAATAGGAGGGAATCAGGTGGAACTCGACTCCGTTTGGGATAATTACTTCTTTGTGGGTGGTTTGACTATTATGATTCGTTCGATATACTGAGTTGCAATCATAAACTTGCGTGTATGATACCTTGCCGGTCGTATTGTCGCTGCTGTTGCTGTTCATGCGGGTCACGGCGCGGTAGGTGACCAAGTCGATGGCATTATTGGCGGTGCTGAACGAATAGCTGGCCGGCGAACAATTGTAAGTGCTGCACGAATTGACGTCGGTAGAGCCCGCATTGGCGATCTTGCTGTTGACGCGGTACCACTCGATAAAGGGATGAGTTGTACTGTTGCCTCCGGCAGCATGCAGTACAACGGGGTCCTTGGAGGTGTCCTCATCTCCGTACTCGGAATATATCGGATACACGATGGTTTTGCCGCCGTTGTTGTAGGTGTTCCATTCCTGCGCTTGTGAGCCGGCTTGGATTTGGGCATTGTCCGCCCCAGCAGCCAGGCTGCAGACAGCGGACAGTAGAAGTATCAAGTAGCGTTTCATGGCATTTTCGTTTTAGAGGTGATTATAAGGATAGGGGATTGGAACCAAACTGCAAGGTAGGAGCGGCGTGTAGCCGAACCAAAATTTCTTTTTCGAAGGTATAGTGGGTCAGATAATCCTTACGCAGCCGCAGGGTGACGTTGTAAACCAATTCGACAGTACTATCCGTTTTATAATATTGCTGTACAAATCCGTCGCATCCCTCGCCACATCCCGTGCTGCCGTATCCGTTGGTATGACACGTGTATGTCAATTCCTGTTCGTAGGTTGCCAAATCATCGATCTCAGCCAACTCGGCATCGAATATCTCGGAAGTTTTCAGGGTGAAAGTCTTACCGGCGCAGGCGTTGAACGTAGCATCCTGGGCGAATGCGGCGATGCCGGTCAGGGTCAAAACGAAAATGATTAATAGCTTTTTCATGGGGTCGTGGGTTTATCGGTTAAGCGTTTTGGTTTTGGTATGATAGTAGCCGCAGGTTCCGGCCAAAAGCAGTAGGGCGAACCATTCGCCGCCGTCGAGGGGAACATCGCCTCCCAATCCGGTATGCACTTCGTATCCGCATTCGTTGCATACAGCCGGGTCAACAGTGGTGTCAATGTTGCTCGAACCGCAGAACGGGCAAATCGTCGGCGTTTCCCCGCCTCCCCGCAATGCAGGGGCGTAGACCTTGACGGTGCCCATCGCATTTCCCTCTTCCGAGAATGTAACGGCCTGACTGGTGAGTATATTGATTGCAAATAATATAAATGTAATGACAAATTTTTTGATTCTGCATGGTATCACGGCGTTGGTTTGTTTTACTTCTAGTTGTACGTATATGGGTTTAGTGTGGCGAACTTCGTAGTTTGGGATGCGAAATTACGAAATTTTAGGTAAGTTGATTTTTTTTTTTAACATATTTTAACAAAAAAAAAACAAAGG
>JAGDAS010000134.1 GCA_017959385.1 Paludibacteraceae bacterium | reverse complement strand
TTTTCGCCACGCAGTTGCTCCTCGTAGGTTTTCTCAATACCCGACTGGCCCTTGTAGTCCCCCTGTTTGTAATAGGCGTCCTCTTCAATCTGCTTGCGGTTCACTTCGACGATGGAGCCGATGGCATGCGCTCCGTGCGGAATCGTGTATTCGCGGAGCACGCGCTGTTGGATGAATGTGCCCGAAAAACGGAACAGGTGCTCCTGCAGCCGGCCGTACTCCTCGCCGGAGAGCTGTGAAAGAAACACCTGCGGGGTATAGCGTGAATAGCTCGGATTCTTGCTCCGGTCCTTGATTTCCGCGATACGACGGTCGAATTCCGCCCGGGTAATATCCAACGTTTTACAGAAGGCGGTCGTGTCAAAGTCATGCATCTCACGCATGATGAGCATGACGTCGTAAACGGGTTGGTTGGAGACAATCAGCCGGCCGTTGCGGTCGTAGATAAGGCCGCGGGAAGGGTAGATCGTCTTTCGCAGGAAGGCGTTGTTGTCGGCGCCTTCTTTGTAGGAACTGTCGAAAATCTGCAGATAGGCCAGCCGGACGAGGAACACCAGTGCTACCAGCAGCACGACCAGAATGACTGTCTGTTCGCGTCCGCGGAATTCGGTTCTGCTTGAGTTCTGCCGGTTCATTTCCTACCTCCTTACCAGTTCGTAGCAAAGTATGAGGAACAAAGTGATGACCGAGTTGAGCAGGATGCGGCATAGGGTCAACCAGAAAGGTTGCACGCTCATGGACTCCAACAGGAAGATGGTGGTATGGTGCAGCAGGATCACACCACCGGCGTATTTGATGAAATTGACAAAGCCGAAGGTATGGACGGAAGGCGATGCCATGGCAAAGTCAATGTGGAACAAACTGTCAATCCATGTGTTGCGCAATGCGCCTACGAGCACACAGGCCGAGGTGTGGATGCCCGGGGTGTTGAAGGAGAGGTCCATGCAAAGTCCCATGATGAACCCCAGCAGCATCTGCCAGTTGCGCGACAGGCCGACCGGCAGGATAAGCAGGAAGCTCAAATATACATAGGGCGATACAAAACCCAGGAAGGTGATGTTGCTGAAAAGCAGCACCTGCATGAGTCCCGCTGTGAAAAAGACCACTGTGTATTTGAGTATCGAGTTGTCCATGCTGTGTTATTCGGTTTTTTCAAGTTCCTGTTGTTCCTGTTTGTTGTCGAACCGGATGACATCGACATACGAAACCTTTTGAAAATCACACGCGAGTTCCACCTCGATGTGGTAGAAATTGTCGGTCGAGGCCGGCTCGAAGGACGAAACGGTACCGATGGGTATCCCTTCCGGGAAAATGGTGGAGAAACCGGTGGTGCTTACCGTTTCGCCGATGTGCAGTGCGGCATGGCGCGGAATTTCCTCCAGGGTGGCGTAGCGGTAGTTCTTGCCGTTCCAGATAAGCGAGCCGAAATTGCGGCATGAATCCAACCGACTGCTGATGCGGCACTGCGGGTTGAGGATGGGCAATACCACGGCGAAGCGTTCGGATACGGAAGCGATGATGCCCACCACCCCCTGTTCGTTGATTACCCCCATGTCCGGTTCAATGCCGTCGCGGCGTCCGCGGTTGAGGGTCATGTAGTTCTGATAGTGGTTGACCGAGTTATTGATGACTTTGGCACGGATAAAGGAGTATTCCATATCCGGTGCCGCAGGTGTGTTGAGCGGAGCCTGTACGGTCTTTTTCCCCTTGAGTGCGGCGATTTGGCGCTGCAGTTGCAAGTTCTCGTTGCGCAGGTCGGTGTTGTGCTTGGAGAGCTGTTCGTTCTTGCTGCTCAGACTGAAATAGTCCGTCACAGCATCAACGGCTGTGAAGAAATAGCCCGTCACGAAGTTGGATGAGCTGAACACCCTGGCCTGATGGTAGTTGTTGTGATTGACCAGCATGACCATAGCCGTCACCTCCAACAGCACGAAGAGCATCAGGGAACGGAATCGCAGAAAAAATTTAATCAGGTTCTCCATAGGGGAATATGACAAAAGCCGGTTGTCTGAAATGGCAACCGGCTTTTAGATCAGCGCATCAGGAATGAATAGTTATCCACATTCTTCAGGGCGATACCGGTGCCGCGGGCTACCGAGTGCAGCGGATCGTCGGCGATATGGAAGGGGATGTTCATCTTGTCGGAGAATCGTTTGGCCAGACCGCGCAACAGAGCGCCGCCACCCGCCAGGTAGATACCGTTGCGGACGATGTCGGCATACAATTCGGGAGGCGTTTGTTCCAAAGCGCTCAGGATAGCCGTTTCCATTTTGGAAATGGATTTGTCGAGGCAGTGGGCGATTTCCTGATAGGATACGGGCACCTTCATGGGCAGTGCGGTCATACGGTTCGGACCGTCCACGATGTAGTCTTCGGGAGCCTCTTCGTCGGGCAGTTCCGTCAGGGCGGAACCCACGTTGATCTTGATCATTTCGGCGGTGCGCTCACCAATCTTGATGTTGTGCATACGGCCCATGTATTCCTGAATATCGGCGGTCAGGTCGTCGCCGGCGATACGGATGGAGCGGTTACATACCAGTCCGCCCAACGAGATGACGGCGATTTCGGTGGTACCACCGCCTATGTCCACAATCATCTGTCCGTCGGGAGCCTCCACATCCAGGCCGATGCCCATGGCGGCGGCCATCGGTTCGTAGATCATATAAACGTCGCGACCGCCGGCATGCTCGGATGAGTCGCGTACGGCGCGGATTTCCACTTCGGTACTGCCCGAAGGAATGCAGACCACCATTTTCAGCGAAGGCGAGAAGAAATTATTCTTGCCGCTGATCATTTTGATCATGCCGCGGATCATCACCTCGGCAGCATAGAAGTCGGCGATCACACCGTCGCGCAAGGGGCGGACCGTGCGGATGTGATCGTGTTCCTTACCCTGCATCTGACGGGCTTTCTCGCCAATGGCGACGAGTTTGTCCGAACGTTTGTCCAAGGCTACGATGGAGGGCTCGTCCAAGACAATTTTGCCGTTTTGGATGATGATGGTGTTCGCCGTTCCCAAATCGACGGCTATTTCTTGTGTGAATGAAAAGAATCCCATGGTATGTTTTTTTTCGGTTTGTTTTAGTGTTTGAAGTGGCAGATGCCCGTGGTGACCATGGCCACGCCGTTTTGTTCACAGTATTCGACCGACAGTTTGTCGTTAATCGACCCTCCCGGATGCACGACCGCAGTGATGCCGGCTTTGTTGGCGATTTCCACGCAGTCTGGGAAGGGGAAGAAGGCGTCGGATGCCATTACGGCTCCGTTGAGGTCCATGTTGAACGTGTGTGCCTTCTCAATGGCCTGCTTGAGCGAATCCACACGCGAGGTCTGGCCGATGCCGCTGGCGCAGAGTTGTTTGTTCTTGGCCAGCACGATGGCGTTCGATTTGGAATGCTTCACAATGATGTTGGCGAAGATGAGATCGTCGATTTGGGTGGCGGTTGCCTTGTGCGAGGTCACCGGCGTGAAGTTGGCGGCACGTTCCACACTCAGGTCGCGGTCCTGTACCAGCACTCCGTTGAGGATGGAGCGGAACTGGGTGGTGGTTTCCACCTGTTTCTTTTGGATGAGCACGATCCGGTTCTTCTTTTGGAACAGGACTTCCAATGCTTCGGCATCGTAGCGCGGCGCGATGATCACTTCGAAGAAGATCTTGTTGATTTCTTCGGCGGTAGCCTTGTCAATGGCGGCATTGGTGACCAGTACACCGCCGAAGGCGGATACCGGATCGCCGGCCAGGGCATCCTTCCAAGCCTCCAGAACAGTCGGGCGGCAGGCCAGACCACAGGCGTTGTTGTGTTTGAGGATGGCGAAGGTGGTCTCTTCGAAGTCGCCGATCAGGTTTACCGCGGCGTCGATATCGATGAGGTTGTTGTAGGAAATCTCTTTGCCGTGCAGTTGTTCGAACATTTCGTCGAACTTGCCGTAGAAGTATCCCTTCTGGTGCGGATTTTCGCCGTAGCGGAGGGGCTTGGGTGTATTCTGCGTATAGCGGAAGGCGCTTTTGTCGTCGCGGTCGAAGTAGTTGAAGATGGCGCTGTCGTAGTGCGACGAAACGGCGAAAGCTTCGCGTGCGAAGAAGCGGCGGTCCTCCAGATCGCTTACGGCGCCCTTTTCGTCCAGCATTTTCTGCAAGGGGGCGTATTGGTCCTGAGAGGCTACAATCACCACGTCGGCGAAGTTCTTGGCCGCAGCTCGGATGAGCGAGATACCGCCTATGTCGATTTTTTCGATGATGTCCTGTGCGGATGCGCCGCTGGCCACCGTATCCTCAAACGGATAGAGGTCAACAATCACCAGATCGATTTCCGGGATTTCGTATTGTTTGGTTTGAGCCTGGTCGCTCTCGTTGTCGCGACGGCAGAGGATGCCGCCGAATACTTTCGGATGGAGGGTCTTGACACGACCGCCCAGGATGGAGGGATAGCCGGTCAGGTCTTCAACCGCCTGGCAGGGTACCCCCAGGGATTCAACGAATTTCTGCGTTCCGCCGGTGGAGAGGATCTGCACTCCCTCAGCATGCAGTTTCAAGATAATTTTGTCGAGATTTTCCTTGTGAAACACCGACACAAGGGCGGTTTTGATTTTCTTTTGCTCCATGGATAAGTATTTTGCTTTGCAAAACTACAAATTTGTCTTGACAAATACATTACGCATGTGCGCAAAAATACGTCTGTGTCAAAAAAAAATGCTCCGACGGGCTGCAACGGGGGCTTAAAACGCTTTTCCCGAACGTACATACGAGGCGAACCGGTATCCGTAGGGATTCTTTTCGTCGGGCGGGAAGGAGAGGGAGGCGGTTTCCCTCCATTCTCCGTCGTTTACGGGCGGAAAGAAGGTATCGGCTTCGAGCTCGGCATCGATCCAGGTGATTTCGAGCCGGTCGGCACGTCCGATGGTCTGCCGGTAGAGGCTGCCTCCTCCGATAACAAAGACGGTTTCCTGATCGGTTGTCATTGCGAATGCCTCTTCGAGTGACCTTGCCATGTCACAATTCGCTGCGATGTAATCTTTGTTTGACGAAATGACGATATTTCGTCGTCCGGGCAGGGCGCCCTTGGGCAGCGACTCAAACGTGTTGCGCCCCATGACTACGGTGTGCCCCAGGGTGAGTTCTTTAAAATGGAGCATATCGGCGCGCAGGTGGCACAGCAGTTGGTTGTTCCGGCCTATACCCATTCGGCGGTCAACGGCGGCAATGAGGATGAGGTTTTTCATAACATCGGTTCTTCTCTGCAAAGGTCGCAAAAAAAGACGAAATAACAAAAAAGGCAGCCTAACGACTGCCTAATCTGCTAACCTTAAAATCAAATACTATGAAAAATCACAGCGCAAAAGTAGTGAATAATTATGTTCTGCAACATATTTTAAGGTTAAAAAAAAGTTAAATAGTAATTTTATAACATATTTTTACAACACAACACCCTTATACTGATACAGTAGCTTTGATGTGTGGAAGCGGATCGTATCCGGTCAGAACGAAGTCCTCATAGTGGAAGGAGAAGATGTCCTTCACGTCCGGATTGAGCGTCATGACCGGCAACTGCCGCGGAGTACGTGTCAACTGCTCGTGCGCCTGGTCCAGATGGTTGAGGTACAGATGGGCGTCGCCCAGTGTATGGACAAAGTCGCCAGCCTGCAGACCGCATACCTGTGCCATCATCTTCAGTAGCAGGGCATAGGAGGCGATGTTGAAGGGAACACCCAGAAAGATGTCGGCACTGCGTTGGTAGAGTTGCAGACTCAACCGTCCGTTGGCGACATAGAACTGGAAGAAGGCATGGCAGGGCGGCAGGTTCATCCGGTTGAGATCGGCCACATTCCAGGCACTCACAATCATGCGTCTCGAATCCGGGTTGTTTTTAATGGTGTTGACCACTTCGCTGATCTGGTCGATATGGCCGCCGTTGTAGTCGGGCCAGCTGCGCCATTGGTAGCCGTAGATGTGTCCCAGGTCGCCGTCTTCACCGGCCCATTCGTTCCAAATCCGCACACCGTTGTCCTGCAGGTATTTGACATTGGTGTCGCCGGCCAGGAACCACAGCAACTCGTAGATAATCGACTTGAGGTGCAGTTTTTTTGTCGTCAGCAGGGGGAATCCGTCGTCCAGATTGAAGCGCATCTGATGGCCGAATACGCTGATGGTGCCGGTTCCCGTGCGGTCTTCCTTGCGGACCCCTTCGTCCAGCACGCGCTGCATCAGGTCTAAATATTGTTTCATATCAGTAGAGTTTGTATGTTGTCTTGGTTACTTTGAATTCGGTGCGGCGGTTGATCTGGTTGCAGAGTTCCTGTTTGTCGGCCGGCAGTTTGGTGATGAAGGCTTCGTCGAGCACCTGTCCCACTTTCAGGAAGCGGTATTGCTTGACCAGCGCGCGGTCAACGGTTACCGGTACGCTTTCGCCGTAGCCTTTGACGGTAACACGGTCCTGCTCAATACCGTGGGCGAGCAGGTAGTTGACCACCGACTGCGCACGGGCGCGCGAAAGCACTTCGTTCGATTGTTCGCTGCCCACATAGTCGGTATGGGCACCCACTTCAATGGCAATGTTGGGATTGTCGTTGAGCAGTTTGACCAGATCGTCGAGTCCGGCCGACGATTCGGGAGTCAGTTCGGCCGAACCGAATTGGTAGAAGATGTTGTGCATCTTGACCGGTTTGGTGACCGAGGCGAGTTGGAAATCTTTCAGGAAGGAGGCGCTTTTCTGCAGGTCGTCCAGTTCAAGCGTTTCTTTGCTGTTGAGGAAACCGCGGCAGGTGGCCATGAGCACGTAGTGTGTGTTTTTCTGCACCTCGCAACTGTAGCTTCCGTTCTTCTTGGTTTTGATCGAAGCAATCGTGCCGTTGTCGCCCACCATGCGGATGACGGCGTCGCTCAGCGGTTCCCCTTTGGTGTCGGTCACCACGCCTTCAATCGAGAACACCAGAGGGGGTATTTCAAACTTGAAAATGTGGTCGTAGTATTTGCGGTCACCGCGGTTGGACGAGAAGAATCCCATTTCCCGCTCCCCGGCGAATGTGATTCCGAAGTCATCGGCGTTGGAGTTGATCGGACGCTGCATATTGACCACATCCCACAGGTCGCGTTGTTCGTTGTACAATTTGCGCCGCGGAGTGGCTTTGAAGATGTCGAGACCGCCCAACCCGGGATGACCGTCGGAGGCGAAGTAGAAACTTCCGTCGCTGCGGAAATAGGGGAACATTTCGTCGGCCGCCGTGTTGATGCTCGGTCCGGCATTTTCGGGTTCACCGAATCCGTCTCCCTCCCGTTCCACACGCCAGATATCCTTGCCGCCGTAGCCGCCGGGCATATCCGACACGAAGTACAGGTAGCGGCCGTCGGGCGAAACCGCAGGATGTGCCACATGCAGGGTGGAGTCCTTCAGCACGCGCAGCCGCACGGGATCGGTCCAGGCGCCGCCGCTCCGCTTGGAGGAGTAAATGGCGGTCCCCAGGGTTTCCCCTTTGGCGGTTCTGCTGACCGTCCACAGCATTTCCTGCCCGTCGGGCGAAAAGCTGCAGGTGCCTTCGTCAAATTCGGTGTTGATTTCACCTTCTACGGCAATGGGTTCTTCCCAATCGCCCTGTACGTTGGTGCGTACGGTGTAAATGTCGTTGGTCCGCTGGCCGGTGATCCGGCTCAGCTTGGCTTTTTTCCCGCCGCCGCGGTTGGAGTTGAAGTAGAGGACATCCCCGTCGGCGGAGGCGAAGGCCGGACAGAATTCCGCAAATCTTGAGTTGAAGGCCGGAGCCTTGGTCACTTCGTAGCGGGTCGGAGTTTTCCAATCGGTCCCTGCCAGTCGGCATGAAAGTACACCGTTGTCGGCCAATGTGTTGTCGGGATGCTGTTGTGCGAATTCGCTGTACAGTTTGAGCGCTTCGTTGTACTTGCCGTTCTGTCGCAGCACTTCGGCATAGTAATAAGTGAGCAGTGAATCCTTGCAACCGTTGCGTACGGCATTCTTGTAGGCTTGTTCAGCCTTTTTGTTCTGTTCAATCAGCCGGTAGGCGTTACCCAGTTTGAAGGCCACTTCACCCTTGGTCTTTTTCTTCTTCCTGGGTACGTTGGTGTAGATGCCGTTGTAGAGCTCCGCCGCACGGAAATATTCGCCCAAGGCGAACTTTTTGTCCGCCTTGGCGATGCGCGCGTTCAGACCGCACGAGGCGGTCAGTACGGGCAGGAGCAGTACGATGATCCAACGGAGGCTTTTCATCCTTCGGTGGTCGGTGTGATGAGTTTGTATCCCTTGCCGTGGATGTTGATGATCTGGACGCCGGGATCGTCCTTCAGAATCTTGCGCAGTTTGGTGATGTAAACGTCCATGCTGCGTGCCGTGAAGTAAGTGTCGTCAATCCAGATGGTTTTGAGTGCGTAGTTGCGTTCCAGAATATCGTTCAAATTGGCGCAGAGCAGCGAGAGCAGTTCCGATTCCTTGGTGGTCAGCTTGCGGCTTTCGCCGTCAATCTCGAGCGTCTGTTTCTGCGAGTCGAATGTGAAGCGCCCCAGTTTGTACACCACTTTCTCCTTCAGTTTTTTGCTTTGTACGCGGCGCAGAATGGCCTCGATGCGGAACAACAGCTCCTCCATGCTGAAGGGTTTGGTGATATAGTCGTCGCCTCCGATCTTGAAACCTTCAATGACATCTTCTTTCAAGTTCTTGGCTGTGAGGAAAAGGATGGGCACTTCCGCATTGATGCTCCGGATTTCCTGTGCCAGGGTGAAACCGTCCTTCTTCGGCATCATGACATCGAACACGCACACGTCGTATTCGTTGTTGAGAAAAGCTTTGTAGCCGGCTTCTCCGTCGGGAAGCAGGTCGGTGTCATAACCTTTGGCCTGCAGGTATTCACGCAGCAGCATGCCCAGATTCTCATCGTCCTCGCAAAGCAGGATCTTTACTTTTTCTTCACTCATATGCTTGTTTCTTTAATGTGGGTATATCGATAATAAATTCAGTTCCTTTGCCCCATTCGCTTTCCACGCGTATGTGGCCGTTGTGTTTGACCACCATCTGTTTCACATAGGCCAGCCCGAGGCCGAACCCCTTCACGTTGTGCACATTGCCGGTAGGAACCCGGTGGAACTTGTCAAATATGTGTTTGAGGTGCTCCTTTTTGATGCCAATGCCGTTGTCGGCAACCGATATGAGCAGGTTGCCTCCTTCGTTCCACGTTTTGATCTTCAGCACGGGTGGTATTTCCTCCTTGCTGTATTTCACGGCATTGTCCATCAGGTTGAAAATGATGTTGGTGAAATGCAGTTCGTCCACGGTGGCCAGCGGTTCTCCGGCCTGCAGATCGGTTTCTATGCGGCCTCCCTTGCTTTTGACCTTGATGTTGAAGCTGTCCACCACGCCTTTGATGAGTTCGTGTATGTCCACGTCTTTGAACTTAAGCGCGGCTTTCTCATTTTCCAACAGGGAGATTTGAAGCACTTTCTCCACTTGGAAACTGAGCCGTTTGGTCTCGTCCCGGATTACACGCGATACGCTTTTGAGCATTTCGGGTGTCTTGCTCACGGCGCCGTCCTCCAGCATCTGCGAAGCCAGTGAAATGGTTGATATCGGAGTTTTGAGTTCGTGTGTCATGTTGTTCATGAAGTCCGTTTTGCTCTGGGCCAGTTTGCGCTGGCGGACCATCAGTACGATGGTGGTGATGTAGGTGCAGAGCAGCAGCAGCGTGGTGACCATCGTGGTGACCGCCATGGACGACACCATTTTCCACACCACCCGCCGTTTTTCCGGGAAATACACGCGCAGCGAGAAGGGCGATTCGTGTGAGTCGTTTTCAAAGAGCGGTTGTGTGTAGTAGTCATCGCCCTCCAGCATAAAGTCGTTATCGTCCAGACTGGTGAGCAGTTGGTCGCCGTTGTGGTCCACAATGGTGAAGTAGAAGGGGGTGTTGATGCCGTTGCGCAACAACTCGCCGGTGATCAGGTCATGCAGCGCCCCGATTTCCCCTCGGTCCTCCAGTTGGCGGGCCGCCAGGAACAGGCTGCGCTTCACACCGGAGTTGAAGTTGTCCTCACGCAAGTCCAACAGGGTCTCCAGGTAATAGCTCTGCAGCATGCACACCCCCACAAAGGAGAGGATCATGATGACCGCCAGAAAAACGATGCTTCTTTTGTGCACTTGAAAATGTTAAAATCAACCGGACAAAAATACAATTTTAACATTTACGATGAGTCAGTTCGGCGCGCTTTTTTTTAACATTTGCGCTCAGAGGGATGTGTAGTGCCGTTTGAGGGGTAAAAATAAGGGCCGGACGTTGTCGGTCCGACCCTTAAGGGGTAAAGTCTCTTCCGCTTAGTTGAGCAGGTTGAGTACGTTGGTCAGGCTGCCCAGGGCCGAAACGGTCTTTTCGGAAGCCGATGCCGATTTGTCGGTCAGCGTGTTGTAATCAACCGCGGTCAAGCCGGAAATCACGTTGTCCACCGTGTTGTTGGTCACGCGGTCCACCGAACCGGTAATCAAGCCGGAAGCGAAGGTTTTGTAATAGTTGGTACCCTTCTCGGCTTTTTTGATGTCGGTGATGTTGGCGGCCAGCGAGGCGATGTTCAGAATGTTCGAGGCATTCGTCATATCGACTTTGCCGTCGGCTTTGTATTGGTCATACAGACCCAGCAGGGCGGTGCCGGTGTTTTTGCCGGCCGAAGTGCCGTCGTCACCGGTTACGTCACCATTGTTTTTGCATGCGGTGAATCCTGCCAGTGCAACGGTCAGGAAGACCAGAAGAAGTTTTTTTACGTTCATAACATTTTATTTAATTGGTTGATAAATACTTGCCTTATGTCTCCCCCTTTCGGAAAATGCGGAGAGCATCCTTGCAAATATGCAACTTTTTTGTGGAAATAGCAACAACAGATTGTCAAAATTCGTAAAATGAGGCTGGGGTCAAGGAAAGGTCCTCCTTTTTTTTCATTGCTTGGAACTCGTAGTTGGCGGATAGGTGTATGCGTGGGACAACCAAGGATATGATGTTGCCGTAGGATTCGTAGATGGTGGGTGCCACGATAACGCCAAATTTGAAATGTTTCCAGCCGAATCGGTAGTTGACGTAGCAACGCACGTCAATATCATGTAGAAATTCGGTGTAGTGTTCTGCGTATCCTCGTTCGTTTGTACATCCATCAACAGGCCCGAACGAATAGCCGAAACGTATGCCAATTCCTAATTTATGGTTCTTTTTTAGGTTTACAATGCCGAGTTCCAGTTGCGTTCCCGTTCGGTAGTAGGTTCCGTACAGATGATCGTTATAGCCTTTGGGGCTTCCGTGTTGGTTCCAATCGTTTTGGCCGATGCCGAAAAATACTTGTCCGTCCAATAATAGATGTTCTTTAGGCCCGAGGACTCCGTAGCTACCTACCGCTGCTTCCAAAAGAAAAGAAGCGTGATTGTATATCTCGATGTGATTAAGGTGGCCGCCAAAGAATCTCCCCGGATCAAAGTTGGTGTTGAACTCCACCATCAGGTGCTCGCACGGAGAATAGGCTGCGTTGGTGGTTAAAAAGGCGGGGAATCCATAACCTATGGTGGCGATTCCGTCGCCCTTTCTTTGCAACATGGGAGAAACTGGGAAAATATAATCGGCATAGGCGGGTGTTGCTCCTCCTATTACGAGTGTGATTAGTAATAACCGCAAGTATGAACGAGTGTTTCTCATTGGCCGTCGGAAGGTGTTAATGCAGTTGCCGTAACCGACAACAACACAAAGATAGTGAATTTTTTCATCGGGTCGGTTTGGCCGGGTAATGGAATTTAAGCTTTCATCGCAATCCCATGCGTTCGGTAATCCAATCGTTACGATACTTGTCAAGTTCTCCGTTTGCAATGATTTCACGCAGACGTACAACAATCGATGATGAATCGGTTTGGTAATAAACCTCCGAATAGACGTCAATAAGGCCAATATCTTTGCTTAGTTTTATGTCCGTTATATCAGCATAAGGATGAGCATCTTTTAAAAGTGATGTGGCAGGATCTTGTTTCTCTTTAGGAAGATTGTTATACTCCTCCCATGTCATTTTTCCTAGTACATCAAATGTTCCTGCTTCCATGTTCATAGCATTGATATACCACCACCCTTCATACAAACGTGTTAGTTTGATAGGTTGATTATTAGTATGGAAGTATGATTTATATGTTTTTACGCAGTCATCGTGTTTCATTCCCATGACGTAGTTAGCGTAATCATCGTTCGTGAATTTCACAATTGTTATATAAGACTCATTATGATTCTTAGGACATGATGTCATCCCGATTACAATTGCCAGTAGTATGAGTATCTTTTTCATTTTTCTGTAAGATTTCTTTCCATTTGCTTGTCTGTTCAAGCAGGGAATAATCAGTACCCCAAATCCACGCGATATTTTTCGATGCTGCCGTCTTCGATCATGGCATTAAGCACGGAAATAACACGCTCTTCTATCGGAAAAATGTCGGCTTTTAATTCATATTGCCCAACTTTGAAAAAATCCGAATATGGATGCGTCGTCAGGATATCTGAC
>JAGDAS010000133.1 GCA_017959385.1 Paludibacteraceae bacterium | reverse complement strand
CCGGCCATGATGAACATGGACTTGTGCGGATAGCCGGTGGCCCGCATCAGGCCGGTCAAATTGAATGAAACGGTAGTCAGGAACATGCCGGGCAGCACGATCAGCATGTATTCGCGGGCGTAGGCAATGGTTTCGTCGGTCGATCCGAAGGCGGTGAGAATGTTGTCCAGGAACAGGTAGTTCCCGCTCATGACGAGCAGACCGAGAAGGAGGGTGAACAGGGTGCTGTTTCCCAAAATGTTCTCCGCCCACACATGGTCCTTCTTGCCCAGAACAATCGACATTCGGGCCGATGAACCCACACCGATCAGGGAGCCGAAGGCGTGGATAATGTTCATGATGGGCATGGTGATGGCCAGGCCGGAAATGGCCAGCGCACCCACACCGTTGCCGATAAACATCCGGTCGGCAATGTTGTAGGCCGAGGCGATAATCTGCGTCACCACCGATGGCAGTGCATAGGTGAGCAACAGCGACCCGACGGGGGCTGTCGCCAAAATTTTGGTTTTGTCTTGAATGGCCTGCATAATCCCTTTACAAAAACGGCCGACTGCATTGCAATCGGCCGTTCGGTGATTCGCTTGGGGTTCGAACCCAAGACCCCATCCTTAAAAGTGATGTGCTCTACGAGCTGAGCTAGAGAATCACAGCGCCTTTGTCTCCAAAAGCGGTGCAAAGGTAGCGCTTATTTTTCAATTCTCAAATTTTTTACTGCTTATTTTTTTCAGCAGCGGCTCTTTTCGCCCGACGGGCGTTCATCAGACGGTTGCGAAGCACGTCGTGTACGCGGTACACTTTCACCACCTGCTGCGGGGTCAGGATGGTCAGAAACTGATCGGCATATTGCTGCGAAAGCTCCGCCAGTTTGACCTGTCCCGCCAGCATTTTATCCAGTTCGGCCTTGGCGTCGGCATCGGTAATGCCTTCGGCCCGCATGGCCTTCTTCGATGCGCGGATCTCGCGACGGATGGCCTGGCGTTGGGCGGCGTATTCGCGGTAAACAGGTTCGAACTTGGCATAAGCGGCCTCGTCCATGATGTGCATGCTGTCAATGCAGGCCAGTTCAATCTCAACGAGGGGTTTGTGCGGTTTCTTGGTCTCGGTTTGTGCGGCGGCCGTCAGGGCCGTGATTCCCAACAGAAGGGAAAGGATTATCTTTTTCATGGCAATGTCGTTTTTAATATTAAAGGTCCATATCGTCCAAATATTCATCAAAATAGAGGTCGTCGAGACTGATTTCATCGATCATACCGTCATAGTCCTCGTCCGAGAGCGAGGCGGCCAGCAGGTCGGCCTCCCGTTGCTCCTGCGCTTCGGCGGCGGCCAGCGCTTCGGCGTTCTGACGCTCCAGGCGCGGCTGTACAACGAAGTAGGTGCATACGTAGATGACGGAAATCATGGCGGCGACAGAGAGAACCGGCTTGAGATAGAGCCAGACGCTTTTGGCCGGCTTGACCGGTTCGGGTGCCGGTTCGGGGGTGATCTCCGAAATGCGTTGCCGCATCTTGGCGGAGAAGTCCTCGAAATAATTTTCGGGAACCCGGTAGGGATTCCGCTTGTTGCTTGCGTTTTCCATAAGTGGGAGTTTTAGTGGTTTGCGGGTTGGACGTTCATGTTTTACGAAAGTTTAACAGACTGACGTAAAAAATCCTCCACCTTTTTGGCTGCGTGGTGGTAAGAGGCCTTCAATGCCCCTTCGGTGGTATCCAACACCTTTGACATTTCGTTGTACGGCATTTCATCGTAATAGCGCAGATTGAATACGATGCGTTGCTTGCGGGGCAGCGTCAGAATGGCTTCCTGCAGCTTTTGTTCGGCGGCGTCACCGTCAAACCAAGGGTCGCCCGTGAAGGAGTTGACCAGGTAATCGTCCATTTCCGAAAGTACACTCGAATAGCGCTGGTGTGCACTGTTGAGGAAATCGATCGACTCGTTGGTGGCGATGCGGTAGAGCCAGGTGGTGATGGAGGCGTCGCCGCGGTAGGAGGCCGACGAGGTCCATGCCTTGATAAAGGTGTTCTGCAGAATGTCGTCGGCGTCGTCGTGCCGTACAACCAACCGCCGGATGTGCCAGTAGATCTGGCGTTGATAGGTGTTCATGATGTCGGTGAACACCCGTTCGCGGCGGGCGGGGTCGGCGAGCGCGTCGGCGATTTCTTGATTGGTCATCTCTTTGATCATGCTCATGGTTGATAATTTATCGTGCGAATTTACGGATTTTTCTTCATATTATCGTATTTTTGCGGACAATAATCGTATTCAGACAAGATAAGGACATGGGAAACGTTTACGAAAAGAACATTGTGGAGTTCGTTACGGTAGCGGTTGAATTCTGCGCTTTTCTGGAGCAGACTTCCGAAAAATCGTACGAACATTTTACGCAAGTGGTACAGAAACTGCTCCCGTTGCTTTATCTGAAGGCCTCTTTGGTGGAAAAACCCGTTTTTATCGGCGATGACGACCTGCCTTCGGCCGTCGGGGAGGCGGAGTATGAGCGGGTGCGTTCCGCCATTACCGCCAAGTTGGGCGGCAACGACGATTATTACAACGGGGAGCAGGGCGGTTCCATTTCGGAATGCCTGGCCGACTGCTACCAAAGTGTCAAGGATTTCGTCATGATTTACAAGGAGGGCGACCAGCAGGCCTCGAGCGACGCGCTGAGCAATTGCATGGACGATTTCGAGCACTATTGGGGTGCCCGCCTGATTGAGGCCCTCGGCGCATTGCACAGTGTGATTTACAACGATAAAACCGACGAACATGACGGCTCCGTTCCCTCCCAAGATTGAGAAAGAGACGATAGAGACCCTGCCGGTGCTGACGTACGAGGGGCGGCGTATTGTGTTGATTGACCAGCGGGAGCAGCATGCCAAGGCGGTGGAGGAACTCAGCCGCTTCCCGGTCATCGGTTTCGATACGGAGACCAAACCGTCGTTTGCCAAAGGGCAGCGCAACAAGGTGGCGCTCATTCAGCTTTCCACACCCGACACCTGCTATCTGTTCCGGGTCAACAAGACCGGTCTGACCAAGGAACTGCTCGATTTGCTTTGCAACCGCTCGGTGATGAAGGTGGGCATTTCGCTCAAGGACGATCTGCACATGCTGCTGCAACGCGCCCGTTTCATCCCGCAGAACTGGTTGGACATCCAGCATGTCGCCCCGCAGGTGGGGATCGAGGACATGAGCCTGCAGAAGATTTACGCCATCATTTTCGGAAAGAAGATCTCCAAATCCCAGCGGCTGACCAATTGGGAAGGGGCGGTGCTGACCGACAAGCAGCAGATGTATGCGGCCATCGACGCCTGGGCCTGCATGGATATTTTCAACGCTTTGAAACCATATCTTGACCATGTATAAATCCATTACGCTCAAGCGGGGCAAGGACGCCTCGCTGCTCCGTTTCCATCCCTGGGTCTTTTCGGGTGCGGTTGCGCATCAGGACAAAGGCATTGAGGAGGGGGAGCTGGTCCGCGTTTTGAACGCCGACCGTCAGTTTGTGGCGGTGGGGCACTACCAGATCGGCAGCATCGTGGTGCGCGTGCTCTCATTTGAGGATATCGTCATTGACCGGACATTTTTCCGGACGCTGCTGCAGAACGCTTACCGGGCGCGTTTGGCCATGGGGCTGGACTACACCGACCGGCACAACACCTTCCGGCTGGTTCATGGCGAGGGCGATTTTCTGCCCGGTTTGATCGTCGATTTTTACGGAAGTACCGCCGTCATGCAGGCGCATTCGGTGGGTATGCACCTGCACCGGGAAATGCTGGCGGAGCTGCTGGTGGAGATTTCGGAAGGCAAAATCCGGCAGGTGTTCTACAAATCGGAGACCACGCTGCCTTACAAGGCCGATACCGGTGCGCAGGACGGTTACCTGATCGGCGGGGACGACGACGCCCTGGCCTGGGAGAACGGTTTGCAGTTTACGATTGACTGGCAGCGCGGACAGAAGACGGGCTTTTTCATTGACCAACGTGCCAACCGGGCGTTGCTGGAACAATACAGCCACGGTCGTCGGGTGTTGAACATGTTCTGCTATACGGGCGGTTTTTCCTGCTACGCCATGCGCGGCGGCGCCGGTCTGGTGCACTCGGTCGATTCGTCGGCCAAAGCCATCGAACTGACCAACGGCAATATCGAGCGTAATTTTCCTGGCGACACCCGGCATACCGCCTATGTGGAGGACGCCTTCAAATTTCTGGAGCGGATGGAGCAGGGGGCTTATGACCTGATTGTGCTCGACCCGCCGGCTTTCGCCAAACACCGGGAGGCGCTCAAACATGCGTTGCAGGGTTACAAACGGCTGAATGCCAAGGCTTTTGAAAAGATACAACCCGGAGGCATCCTGTTTACATTCTCCTGTTCGCAAGCGGTGAGCAAGGAGCAGTTCCGGCTGGCGGTTTTCTCGGCGGCGGCCATGAGCGGGCGCAAGGTGCGTATTCTGCACCAGATGACCCAACCGGCCGACCATCCGGTCAATATTTATCACCCGGAGGGCGAATACCTGAAGGGGCTGGTGCTTTATGTAGAATAATATGATGCAACGGCTTCGTCATCCCAAGGGCTTGTACCTGCTGTTTCTGACCGAAATGTGGGAGCGTTTCAGTTATTACGGCATGCGGGCGCTGCTGGTGTTGTACCTGACGCTGAGTCTGGTGGAGGGGGGAATGGGATTCACGGAAGAGTATGCGACGCTGCTGTACGGTTTCTTTACCGGTTTGGTTTATTTTACGCCGCTCATCGGCGGATGGCTGGCCGACCACTACATCGGGCAGCGCAAGAGCATCGAAGCCGGATCGCTGCTGATGATCGCCGGGCATCTGTGTCTGGCGCTTTCCACCACCCGGTTGCTGCTCTATACCGGTCTGCTGCTGCTCATTCTGGGTAACGGATTCTTCAAGCCGAACATATCGGTGATGGTGGGCCGTCTCTATACCGACGGCGATCCGCGGCGCGACGGAGCCTACACGCTGTTCTATATGGGCATTAACATCGGAGCCTTCTTCGCCCCGCTGCTTACAGGCTACCTGGCGGTGAAATGGGGCTATCGTTACGGTTTCCTGGCTGCGGCCGCAGGTTTGATTTTGGGCCTGTTGGTATATCGGATGCTGGCGCGGCGGTGGCTGGGCGACATCGGCCGTTATCCGTCGGCTGCCCGGCCGGAGCAGGCGGAACAGCCCTCTGCGGCGCTTTCGCCCGAAGAGAAGGACCGTTCGTGGGTGATTGTGATCCTGACGCTCTTTGCTGTGGTCTTTTTTGCCGGATACGAGCAGGCCGGCAGTTCGCTGACGCTTTACACCGAAAAATATATTGACCGTACAATCGGTGCATTTGAGGTGCCTACCGCATGGTATATGTCGTTCAATCCTTTGCTGATTGTGGTGCTGGCACCGCTCATGTCGCTGCTGTGGACCTGGTTGGGCGGCCGCCGGAAGGATCCGCCCATTCCGGTCAAGATGGGATTGGGATTGGTGCTGCTGGGTGTGGGGTTCTTTATTATGCTCGGTGCGGTGGCGGCGCGCGGTGGTGACAATCCCGATACGGCGGTCAAAGCCTCGATGGGGTTTGTGCTGGGAACCTATCTGCTGCATACGGTGGGTGAGTTGTGCCTGTCGCCCATCGGTTTGTCGATGGTGAGCCGGCTTTCGCCGGTGAAACTGGCCTCAATGATGATGGGGGTATGGCTGGCCAGCAGTTTTGTCGCCAACTCGCTTTCGGGCGGCTTGGCTTCGTATGCCGCCGTACATGGTGCTCACGATGTGTTTCTTTGGCTCGGACTGGCCAGTGTGCTGTTCGGACTGCTTTTAATTGGATTGACCAAATGGCTGTTAAAACTTTCGCACGGACGCTTGTAGTCCTATGCATGGGCCTTGTCTGCCTACCGGCCGCCGCGCGTGTCCTGACGGGCATCGAAGTGTTGCGTGCCGATTCGTTCAACCTGCTGCAGGGCAAACGGGTGGGGCTGGTGACCAACGCCACCGGGGTGGATGCCGCATTGCGCCTTACGGCTGATATCCTGTACGAGGCACCCGGTGTGCAACTGACGGCGCTGTTCGCCCCCGAGCACGGCATCCGGGGCAATGTGGAGGCTGGCGGCGCGGTGAATTCAACCACCGATCCGCTTACCGGCCTGCCGGTCTATTCCCTTTACGGAAAAACCCGCCAGCCGACAGCGGCCATGCTGGAAGGCCTGGATGTGCTGGTGTACGATATTCAGGACATCGGCTGCCGTTCCTATACGTTTATCAGTACGCTCTATCTGGTGATGCAGGAGGCGGCTGCGCACGATATCGAGGTGGTGGTGCTGGACCGGCCCAATCCGCTCGGCGGCGAAAAGGTGGAGGGCAGTCTGGTGGACGGGGACTGCCGTTCGTTTGTGAGCCAGTGCGATATTCCCTATATCTACGGCCTGACGGTGGGCGAGTTGGCTTTGTATCTCAACGCCTCGCTGGGCTGCCGGCTGCAGGTGGTGCCCATGCAGGGCTGGAAACGCTCCATGCTGTTTGCCGACACGGGGTTGCCCTGGGTGCCGACTTCGCCACACATTCCTCATGCCGAAACCGCACTCTATTATCCGGCTACCGGCATTTTGGGCGAGCTTTCGGCGCTCTCCATCGGAGTGGGCTACACGCTGCCGTTTCAGACGGTGGCGGCTCCTTGGATTGACGCGGATAGCCTGGCGGCGAAAATGAATGCGCTGCAATTGGCCGGTATCGTGTTCCGCCCCATCCATTACAAGCCCTATTACGCGCTCTATGCCGGGCAGGCGGTGCACGGGGTGGAGCTGCATATTACAGATTATCCGTCGGTCTGCCTGACGGAGGTGCAATTCCAATTGTTCAATGCGCTGCAGGAGCTGTATCCCGCCCGGATTTTCTGGCAGGAGGTGACGCCCGCCCAATGGAGTATGTTCGACAAGGTGACGGGCAGCAAGCGTTACAAATCCTGGTTGGTGTACGGTCCGCTCGATGACCTTCTTACCGCCTGGCGCCGCGATGCCGACGCCTTCTGCGAAAAATCCGCCTTTGTGCACCTGTACGAATAGTTTTTTTGGCACGATTTTGGCACGACGGGCCGATAAAAACGAGAAAAGTCAGCCGCAATCGACTGACTTTTCTTTTGTTGAGCCATTTCCCGGACTCGAACCGGGGACCTACGCATTACGAATGCGTTGCTCTACCAACTGAGCCAAAATGGCAATCCCTTAACGGTTTGCAAAGGTAAGCTTTTCTTTGTATTCCACCAAGTATTTTGTCTTTTTTTTGTAATATGGGGCGGAAATCGGCTGGAATTGGCGAAAATAATCCTATGAAGTTGCTATATAATTTGAAATATTGTACCTTTGCCATCGTAAAAAACGAAATTAATACAAAATTAACCATTCAAAACAGATTGAATATGCAGAACAAAGTTGGTACCAACGCTGGTCTGGTATGGCAAGCGTTGAACGGAGACGGCAAGGCTGTTGAAGTAAAGGATCTGAAGAAACAAACCAAGTTGACCGACAAAGAAATCTACGCCGCATTCGGCTGGTTGTTGCGCGAAGGCAAGATTTCGGTCGAAGAGAAGGGTAAAGAGGTTTTCGCTTCTTTGATCTAATCCGCGTATTTGAATAAAAAAGACCGACTGACAAACGTCAG
This sequence comes from Paludibacteraceae bacterium, assembly GCA_017959385.1. Classification (GTDB taxonomy): domain Bacteria; phylum Bacteroidota; class Bacteroidia; order Bacteroidales; family Paludibacteraceae; genus Enterocola. The sequence continues at coordinate 1,548 of JAGDAS010000133.1, read as the reverse complement.
CCGGTCTTTTTTTATCCCCGGACGGCTCCTGTGTAGGGCCGGTAGTCCAACAGTGTCCGGTAAGCGGCGCGCAGCCACAGACACCCCACCCACATGGACATGGAGGGATGGAACGATTGCGGCAGGAAGGGCATGGCAATCAAAAATACCGTGAGCAGAGCGCAAACAATACGGTAGAACCATTTGTCCATTTTCCGTAAGGGAGGGATGCATAGCGAACACAATGGATAGAAATACAGCGGGTTGAGCCAAACAATGTTCCAGTTGGATCCGGTAAAAGGATGCTCCGACCAACCCATCAGGAAGCAAACAATGAGGCCCGCAGTACCGGCCACGCTGAACAGGGCGGCATCAATGCCGCGCATGGGCCGGTTGCGTACGTACGAAAGCACAGAAAGCGTGAGCAGCACCAGAAACAGGGTGCAGGCAACGGCTTTGGGGGTGCATGGAGCGGCTTGGGGAATCCGGGTGGCCTCGAACAACACTTGCGGTGTATCGGTAAGGGGGACGGTACGGCCGGTTTCATCCGTGATCTGCATCTGCCCGAAGGCCTCGTTGAGTTTTTCCGGAAGGAACATCAACTCCTGGCGTGTGGCAATGCGGTCGGTACCGGCGCCCAGACAGATATCGAAGCCCAGCTGCGACCAGTCGGCCTGGCGGGTGTAGCAACGGATGGCATCCCGGAACGTGTACTCGGACGGGCCGTCGGTCCATTGCAGGTGGCCGGAAAGTGCCTTGAAGATCAGGTCGCGCGGCTGTGTGGCGCAGTTGTTGAAAATGAAGTTGTAGCGGTATTCCCGATTCTCGGGCTGCAGGTTCCACAGCAGGAAGTCCCACAGTTGCTGCTTCTGCTCCTGCGTAAGGTGCAGCCGCGCCTCGGTGACCGACGAACCACGCTGCTCATAGCTGCGCAGGAACCAATAGGTGTTGGAGCTGCCGACGCAGTAATCCGTCTGCCCCTTGACAAAACGACCGATAAAATTCTCCTGGTCAAAATCGAACAAGCCGTAGTTGACCACTACATCGAACGCTTCCGGATCGTACACATGGATACCGGTGTGCCCGAAAAGTTCGTAGATTTCATCGCCCGGCGAGCAGGTGAGCAGCGAGATTTCGGCACGGTCGGACAGGATCGGTTGCAGCCGCGGAGCCGCTATGACCGCACACAGGGATAGCATCCAGGCTGTCCCCATGGTAAAGAGTCGGTGCATCATCATCAGAGTAGGTTGCTGGCAAGTTCGGACAAATAACTGCGTTCTCCCTTGATCAGATTGACGTGGGCGAAAATGCTCTGGCCGCGCATCTTGTCGATGGTGTAAGCCAGACCGTTCGACAACTGGTCGAGATAGGGTTGGTCAATCTGGTGCACATCGCCGGTAAACACCACCTTGGTGTTCTCACCGGCACGGGTGATGATGGTCTTGATTTCGTGCGGGGTCAGGTTCTGCGCCTCGTGCACAATGATGTAGGAGTCGGAGAGGCTGCGGCCACGGATAAAGGCCAGGGCTTCAAGCACCAGCTGCCCCGAATTCTGCAGCTCGTTGATGG
>JAGDAS010000132.1 GCA_017959385.1 Paludibacteraceae bacterium | reverse complement strand
CTCAAGGCGGTAGGCGAATCGCAACAAATTCCCATAGCCTATTACGCAAACAATCTGGGTTCGCTGCTCACCCTGCTCAAAGTCATGCAGGCGCATCGGGTAAAAAAGATAGTATTCTCGTCATCTTGCACCGTGTACGGCGAACCCGAATTCTCACCGGTAACAGAACAAAGTCCCATTCAACCGGCCACCTCTCCCTACGGAGCCACCAAACAGATGTGCGAGTATATATTGCAAGACGCTGTCAAGGCCGACCAGGAGCTATCGGTGACCGCATTGCGCTACTTCAACCCCATTGGCGCCCACGAAAGTGCACTGATTGGCGAAGTTCCCTATGGTACGCCACAGAATCTTGTACCCTACCTAACCCAAGCTGCTGCCGGCATCCGTCAAAAGTTGCAGGTTTTCGGCAACAACTACCCCACGCCCGATGGCACCTGCATTCGCGACTTCATTCACGTAAGTGACCTGGCTCAAGCCCACTTGTGTGCCCTGAACCATATGTTTGATTCGCCGTCCGGTTGGCGGGTATATAACATCGGGACAGGACGAGGAACCTCGGTCAAAGAACTGATTGACGCCTTTGAAAGGGCAACGGGAGTACCCGTACCCTTCCAATACGCCCCCAGACGCTCTGGCGACATTGAACGTGTTTGGGCCGACGCGCAATTGGCCGAAAAGGAATTGGGCTGGAAAAGCCAAAAAACATTGGAAGAAACCCTGTTGTCAGCCTGGCGCTGGCAGCAACATATAACCAATCTGGAAAAATGAAAAAGAAACTGTATTTAGTCTTGTTGGCCGTCTTGCTCGGCATTGGCCAGGCGACTGCCGCCAAAAAACCCAAGACAGTTGTAGCCAGCACTTTGCGGCTGCCCCAATCCGAAATCTTCTATAACGAGGGTATCGCCGCCATGGAAAAAGGCAACTACGACGAAGCCATCTTTAAATTCAGCGCCTCCATCCAAGAGGACGCCAAACCCTCCAAGCCCTATTACAACCGGGCCATCGCCTACATGAACTCGGACCAGTTCGCCAAGGCGCTGGAGGACTTGGACGCCGCCATCGAACGCGACGGCAAGTGCTCCGAATGCTACCTCATCCGCGGTAAGATCAACTACCAGCTGGGGAACACGCCCGAAGCGGCCGCCGACATGACCCGTGCGGTGGAGCTGAACCCCGGCAACCTGGACGCCCGTCTGGACAAGGCCGCCATCCTACAGCACAACGAAGACTACGACGGAGCGGTCAAGGAATACGGCGAGATCCTCGCCATCGATCCCAAGCACAGCACCGCCCGCTTGGAGCGTGCCAACTGTCTGCAGCACCTGCAGCGGTTTGAGGAGGCCCGCGACGACTATGCCTATTTGTCGAAAGACGGAGCGGAATGGCAGGCCCGTTACAACCTGGCCGTACTGGACTGGCAGGCCTCGCACGACACTGCCAGCTGCATCGGCACCTTCAACGAACTGGTGGAGGGACATCCCGACCAAGCCTTCCTGTACAACGCCCGTGGCATCGTACGGTTCCAAACCGGCCAATACGAAGCGGCTGTGGAGGATTTCAAACAAGCCATTCTGCTGGACAAGGATTATGCCGCCGCCTACTGCAACTGCGGCAGCGCCCTGCTCAAACTCAAAAACTATGAGGAGTCGCTGCGTCATTACGACTGGGCAGTCTCCTGCGACAGCAATTACGGCGAAGCCTACCTGAACCGCGCCATCGTACGCGAACTGCTCCGCGATGAAAAGGGTTCCTGCAGCGACCTGCAACGGGCCGCCAAACTAGGAGTCCGCAATGCCTGGGAATATTATCAAAAACAATGTGAATAAGCCTGCCATGAAAAAGCTCATTTCCCTATTCACCGTCCTGTTGTTGGCTGTTCCGGCCGTTTGGGCGAAGAAACAGAAACCCAATCTGGAGAAACCGGAACTCAAACAATACAACGCTTACATCCGTCAGGGTGACAAACTGTTTGAGAACACCCCTTACGAAAAAACCCTGGCCACCACCTACTACCTGAAGGCCTTCCTGCTCGACTCCTCCAGCGCGGAGTTGTGCTACAAGATCGGCAGTTCCTACTTGTATTCCACCCAGAAGGTGCAGGCACTCAAGTACTTCCAGCGCTCGGTGGCCCTCGACAGCACGGATGCCAACTACAAAGCCTTCTGGAAACTGGCCAACACCTACCAGTTGGCGCTGCAGTTTGATACGGCCATCACGCTGTACGACCGCTACCTGCTCCGCTATCTTCCGAAAATGTCGAAAAGCGAGCGCAAAGCGCAGAAACGCCTGACAGAAAAACGCATTATGGAATGCCGGGCCGGCCGGGAACTGGTCAAAGAGGAGAAGCAGGTCTTCATCGATCCGGTGACACAGGTCAATACGCGTGAGGATGAATACAACCCCATCATCAGCCCGGATGCCTCCACCCTTACCTACACCACCGCCACCTGGCTCAACGAACGCACCCGCAAGGAGACGGCAATGAACGTGTTCAAAGCCGACGGCGGAGAATTCGGCACTCCCGAACCGCTGGTGGAGGAACGCGGACGGAGCAACTTCTCGGTTGTATCGCTGGGCGACAATGACTACATGCTCTACGACGGCACAAAGCCGCACCGCATCACCCAATACGCCTTCATCAAAAACCGTTGGAAGAAAACCGGCAAGATGAAGTGGAACAAGAAGAATCCGGTCAAGCGCATCAGCTTCAATTCGGACAGCACGCAGGTTTATTTCTCCTCCATCACCAAACAGAAGAAGAAAAAAGCCACGGGTTACGACATTTATATGGCCACGAAGAATGAGAAAGGCAAATGGCAGAAAGCACATCCCGTTGGCGTTGGAACCACCAGCGTCAATACGGAGTACGACGAGATCTCGCCCGTTATCCTGGGCGACTCCGCCCTCTTCTTCAGCTCCAACGGCCACAACACGATGGGTGGATACGACCTGTTCGTCTCCTACCGCCGCAACGGACTGTGGAGCCGCGCCGTCAACATCGGTTATCCGGTCAACACCCCGTTTGACGATGTGTTCTACTGCCCCGCCAACCGCTGGAACAAGGCCTACATGGCCTCAAACCGCGACGGTGGCGAAGGCGAAACGGACATCTACCACCTGACCTTCATCTATCCCAAGGAGTTGAGCATGTCGTTCGAACCGCCGGTAGGTGTGCTGGGCGACGGCCTGCTGGGCAACATCCGTTTGGAGAAAGCCGCCGAAATCGACAGTTCGCTCATCACCGTCCTGCATGGTTACATCCTGGATGAAGAGAAACAGTACCTGATCGGCCACCTGGAGCTGGCCGACAACCGGCTGCAGCAGATCATCGTCTCGATGGACGCCGACAGCACCGGCTACTACCGCATCCAGCTCCCGGCGGGCAGCAATCTGGGACTCTCGGTGTCGTGCAAGGGGTATCTGTTCCATTCGGAGAACTTTGACTTGCCCGAGCAAACCCAATACCAGGAAATTGAGAAGAACATCGTGCTCAAGAAGATTGCCATCGGTAAGAACGTGATCATGAAAAACATCTTCTTCGAAACCGCCAAGGCCGACCTGAGCAATGAGTCGCAGATTGAGTTGAACAACCTGATCAAGCTGCTCAACGACAACCCGACCCTGCACCTGGAAATCGGCGGACATACCGACAACAAGGGTTCGCGCGCTTACAACCAGAAGCTGTCGCAGTCTCGTGCCGAATCGGTAGTCCACTACCTGGTGGAGCACGGTATCAGCCCCGAACGTCTGACTTCCAAAGGGTACGCCTTTGACGTGCCTGTAGCCGACAACAAAACCGAAGAGGGACGACGCGAGAACCGTCGTACCGAATTCCTGGTAACCAAATTCTAAATTATGGTACAAGAGAACCTGATTAAGATCCTTGAAAACAGTTTCCGCAGCCATTGGGAAATGCCGCTTTATACCGATTACTCCAAGAACTACACCATGACCTACGGGGAGGTGGCGGAGCGGATTGCCCGGCTGCACCTGCTCTTCAAGGAAATCGGTGTGGAGAAGAGCGACAAAATCGCCTTGATCGGACGCAACACCCCCTACTGGACGACCACCTACCTGGCCGTCATTACCTACGGGGCGGTGATCGTCCCCATCCTGCAGGATTTCAACCCGAACGACGTACACCACATTGTCAACCATTCGGGTGCATCGCTGCTGTTCTGCAGCGACAAGCATTGGGACAGTCTGGAGGAGGACAAGATGGAGAACCTCACGGCCGTCTTCTCGATTGACGACTTCCGCTGTGTCCACCAGCAGGACGGGCAGTCCATCCAACGCATCATGGGCAGTTTGGACGCCCATTTTGCGAAAGCCTACCCGAAGGGGTTCAGCAAAGACCATATCCATTACAAGGTCCGCACCAACGAAGAGATTTTCATGATTTCCTACACCTCCGGCTCGACCGGGTTCAGCAAGGGCGTCATGATTTCAGGTCGCGCCCTGGCAGGCAACATCAACTACGGCATTGAGAGCCGGCTGTTGGAGCGTGGTGACCGGGTGCTGACCTTCCTGCCGCTGGCCCACGCCTACGGCATGGCCTTCGATTTTCTGACGGCCACCTGCGTCGGTGCGCACTCCTACCTGCTCAACAAGGTGCCCAGCCCCAAGGTACTCATCAAAGCCTTCGGCGAGGTGCACCCGACCGTCATCTTCACCGTGCCGCTGGTGATGGAGAAGATCTACCGCAAACAGCTGCAGCCTTCACTGACCACCACCAGTATGCGTTTCGCACTCAATGTGCCGTTATTGGACAACTACATCTACAGCCAAGTGTGCAACAAGCTGACCGAAGCGCTCGGCGGCGAATTCAAGGAAGTGATTATCGGCGGTGCCCCGCTCAACCGCGAGGTGGAGGACTTCCTGCGCAAGATCGGATTCCGGTTTACCGTAGGATACGGCATGACCGAATGCGCTCCGCTCATCGCCCATGCCTACCACAACGAGTTCCGCCCCTATTCGTGCGGCAAAGTACTGCCCAACATGGAGGTGCGGATCGACTCGCCCGACCCGGAGAACGAAATCGGCGAAATCCTGGTAAAGGGCGACAATGTGATGAGCGGCTACTACAACAATCCGGAAGCCACTCAAAAGGCCTTTACCGAAGACGGCTGGCTGCGCACCGGCGACATGGGTTCGCTCGACAAGGACGGGCACCTATATATTAAAGGACGCTGCAAGAGCATGATTCTGGGTGCCAACGGTCAGAACATCTACCCGGAACAGATCGAGGACAAACTCAACAATCTGCCCTTTGTCATGGAGAGTCTGGTCATTGAACGGGATGGCAAGCTCATCGCGCTGGTGTATCCCGACTACACGGCCATTGACGATGCGCACATCCGCACGCAGGACATCCCCACCATTATGGAGGAGAACCGCAAGCAGCTCAACAGCATGGTGGCCAGCTACGAGAACATCGCCCAGATTGTGGTCTATCCGACCGAATTTGAAAAAACGCCTAAGAAGAGCATCAAGCGCTATCTGTACGCCAACATCACATTGTAAACACACAGAAAAGGGGTAAAAAAAGTTTATTTAACATATATTAACAAATTAACCCCCGCGGTTTGCGTTATTTCTAAAAAAAAGTGAATACCTTTGCAATAGAAATCTAAGAAACAATCATTGTTTAATTTAAATTACACAAAAATGAAAAAAGTTGTTTTGTTCGTATCTGCTGCTATCGTAGCAGTTGCTTTCGCTGCCTGCAACAACTGCTGCAAGAACAGCGAAAACGCCGAGGAAGCTGCCGCTGAGGGCGACTCGATCGAAGTAGTTGCTGAAGTAGAAGGTGACAGCGTAGCTGTAGCTGAATAATCAGTTATCCTCAGGAACAAAACCGCAAAAGCAATTTTGCGGTTTTTTTTATGTAACTTCTTTCCCTATGATACAACGAGTTCAAACCCTTTACCTACTGGCTGTTACCGTGCTGGGGGTATTGTCGTGCGTATTTCCGTTCGCACGGGTGGGTGCTGACGCTCTGGGCTTCAGCACCTGGTGGCCCTATGCCGTCCTGTCGGCCGTCATTCCGCTGCTTGCCCTGGCCGACATCTTCCTTTACCGCCGCCGCATCCTGCAAATGCGCGTGGGTGCTTTTGTCAGCATTCTGTTGGTATTCCAACTGCTCACGGCCGGACTTATGCTATACTTCAGCCAGGACGGAAGTATCCCCTGGCAACTGAGCTGGCCCATTGTCAACCCGCCGGTCAGCCTGATTCTCTGTCTGTTGGCCATCCGGGCCATCGGCAAGGACGAAGTGTTGGTGCGCGCTGCCGACCGGCTGCGATAAATTTGTGTAATCCCAGCTATTTCACTATCTTTGCGCGTGATTAAAAAACAGGGCTTTATGAAGCAGAAATTTGCGGAACAGCAGCAATTCAACCTCTCCGAAATCAACAAGGAAATCCTGGCCAAATGGGACCAAGGAGATATTTTCCACCAGAGCATCGCCGCACGCGAGGGTCATCCGACCTTCGTCTTCTTCGAAGGCCCCCCATCGGCCAACGGTATGCCGGGCATCCACCATGTCATGGCCCGTACCATCAAGGACCTGTTCCTGCGGTACAAAACGATGAAAGGCTTTAAAGTACAGCGCAAAGCCGGTTGGGACACCCACGGCCTGCCGGTGGAGCTGGGTGTGGAAAAATCGCTTGGCATCACCAAGGACGATATCGGCAAGACCATCTCCGTGGAGGAATACAACGCCACCTGCCGCCGCGATGTCATGAAATTCACCAAGGAGTGGGAGAAACTGACCCACGACATGGGCTATTGGATTGACCTCAAACATCCCTACATCACCTACGACAACAAATACATTGAGAGTGTATGGTGGCTGCTCAAAGACCTGTACGGCAAAAATCTGTTGTACAAAGGCTACACCATCCAACCCTACTCGCCGGCCGCCGGCTCCGGCCTGAGCTCGCACGAGCTGAACCAGCCGGGCTGCTACCGCGACGTAAAGGATACCACCATCACAGCCCAGTTCAAGGTAAAAGGACAGGACAACCTTTACATCCTGGCTTGGACCACCACGCCTTGGACACTAACCTCCAACACCGCCCTGTGTGTGGGACCGGACATCGACTATGTACGCTATGCCACGGAGAACCCCTATACGGGCGAACCCATTGAGGTCATTCTGGCCAAAGACCGCTTCTCCTACTACTTCAAGGATCAAACGTGCCCGACGGAAACCTTCAAGGGCTCGCAGTTGGTCGGCATGGAGTACGAGCAGCTCATTCCCTGGTTCCGTCCGATGGAGAACGGTGCCTTCCGCGTGATTGCCGGTGACTATGTGACCACCGAAGACGGTACGGGCATTGTACACATCGCCCCGACCTTCGGTGCCGACGACGCCCGCGTGGCCAAGGCCGCCGGTGTGCCTCCCATGCAACTGACCGACAACAACGGCAACCGCCGTCCGCTGGTTGACCTGCACGGACGTTTCTTCCCGCTCGAGGATATGGATGCCGACTATGTGAAAAACTATGTGGACACCGACCGCTACCGCGAATACGCCGGCCGCTATGTAAAGAACGCCTACGATGCCAGTCTGACCGACAAGGACGAAAGCCTGGACGTATCCATCTGCATGATGCTTAAGGCCGCAGGCCTCGCCTTCAAGATTGAAAAACACACGCACAGCTATCCGCACTGCTGGCGCACCGACAAGCCGGTACTCTACTACCCGCTTGACAGCTGGTTTATCCGTGCCTCGGCCGTACGGGAGAAAATGGTGCAGCTCAACAACACCATCAACTGGAAACCTCAATCGACAGGTACGGGCCGTTTCGGCAAATGGCTGGAGAACCTACAGGATTGGAACCTGTCGCGCAGCCGTTTCTGGGGGACCCCGCTGCCCATCTGGCGTACCGAAGACGGCAAGGAGGAAATCTGCATCGGCTCCATTGAGGAACTGACGGTGGAAATCGAGAAATCCATCCGCGCCGGTTTCATGTCTGAGAATCCGTACAAAAATTTCCGTCCGGGCGATTTTTCGGAAGCCAACTACAGCACGGAGGTCATTGACCTGCACCGCCCGTACATTGACCGCGTTGTGCTGGTTTCGCCTTCCGGCAAACCCATGACGCGCGAAACCGACCTGATCGATGTATGGTTCGACTCCGGCGCCATGCCCTACGCCCAACAGCACTATCCGTTCGAGAACAAGGAGTTGATTGACGAGGGCAAATTCTTCCCGGCCGACTTCATCAACGAAGGCGTGGATCAAACGCGCGGCTGGTTCTACACGCTGCATGCCATCTCGACCATGGTCAAAGGTTCGGTAGCCTTCAAGAACGTGATTTCCAACGGTTTGGTACTCGACAAGAACGGCAACAAGATGTCCAAGCGTCTCGGCAACGCCGTAGATCCGTTCGGTGCCATCGAAAAATACGGTTCCGACCCGCTGCGCTGGTACATGATCACCAACTCGGCCCCCTGGGACAACCTGAAATTTGACAGCGACGGTGTGGAGGAGGTTTCCCGCAAATTCTTCGGTACCCTCTACAACACCTACTCCTTCTTTGCCCTCTATGCCAATGTGGACGGCTTTGACTACAGCCAGGCGGATGTACCCGTGGAGCGTCGTCCTGAAATCGACCGCTGGATTCTGTCGCTGCTCCACTCGCTCATCCGCGAGGTGGACGAAAGCTATGCAGACTACGAGCCCACCCGGGCCGGACGCGCCATTTCCGAATTTGTGACAGAGAACCTGAGCAACTGGTACGTGCGTCTGAACCGCAAGCGTTTCTGGGCCGGCAAGATGGACGATGACAAGTTGTCGGCCTACCAGACCCTCTACACCTGCCTCGACACGGTAGCCCGTCTGATGGCGCCGATCGCCCCGTTCTACGCCGACAAGATCTTCCTGGATCTGAATGCCGTTACCGGCAAATGCACTTGCGCATCGGTACACCTTTCCGATTTCCCTGTCAGCGACGCCACGCTCATCGACGCCGCCTTGGAGCAGCGCATGAACCTTGCCCAACGCATCACGTCACTGGCGCTTTCGCTGCGCAAAAAAGCCAACATCAAGGTACGTCAGCCGCTCAGCCACATCATGATTCCACTCTCGTCTGAAGCGAGCCGCGACAGCATCGCCGCCATTGAGGACCTGGTCAAGGCAGAGCTCAACGTCAAGGAAATCCAACTGGTAGAGGCATCGGAAGGCATCCTGACCAAACGCATCAAGCCCGACTTCAAAAAGCTCGGACCGAAATGCGGTAAGAACATGAAGGCGGTGGTCGCCCTGCTGCAGCAGATGCCACAGGCCGACATCAACCGCTTAGAGGCGGAAGGCAGCTGTACGCTCGACGTGGCCGGTGAAAAGCTGGTCATCCCGGCAACCGACGTGGAAATCTACTCGGAGGACATTCCCGGCTGGTTGGTGGCCAACGAGGGCAAGCTGACCATCGCACTCGACGTAACCCTGACCGACGAACTGGTGGCCGAAGGCATCGCCCGCGAGTTGATCAACCGGATTCAAAACCTGCGCAAATCGGGTGGTTTGTCCATCACCGACAAGATTGTGGTACGCATCCAGGCCGACGGGCAGGTACGCAAGGCAGTGGAGCAGCACCGCAGCTACCTGGCCTCGCAGGTGTTGGCCACAACGGTGGAGACAGTGGATCATTTGCCGGAAGGCACACCCCTGGACATGGACGGACTGCAAGCCTGCGTCGCCATCGCCAAAGCCTAATTGTTTATAACTTTCAGCACCGATACCGACAGAATACGGAGAAAATACGCTATATTCGCATAACTAAACGAGAAGCACTATGGCAGAAAAAGAAAAAACCAGATACACGGACGCCGAACTGGAGGAGTTCCGCGCCATTATCCAAGAGAAACTGGACCAGGCTTTCAAGGACTACGAACAGATGAAGAGCGCCATGAACAACCTGGACGGCAACGACATCACCGATACGTCGCCCACGTTCAAGGTATTGGAGGAAGGTGCCGCCACCATGACCAAAGAGGAGGCCGGCCGGCTGGCCCAACGCCAGATGAAATTCATCCAGCACCTGCAGGCTGCACTGATCCGCATTGAGAACAAAACCTACGGCATCTGCCGTGAAACCGGAAAACTGATCCCGAAAGAGCGTCTGCGCGCGGTACCGCACGCCACGCTGTGTGTTGAAGCCAAAGGCAGCAAATGATGAACTCATCCATACAAACGAAGGCGGTCTTCACGACCGCCTTCATTTTCCTGCTGCTGCTGGCTGACCAGGCACTCAAGCTGTGGGTGAAAACCTCCTTCCGCTTGGGCGAGGATCATGAAATTTTCTCCTGGTTCCACCTGCTGTTTGTGGAAAACAACGGCATGGCCTTCGGCATGGAGATCGGCCGCAAGTTCTTCCTCACCCTGTTCCGCATCCTGGCCTCCGGGCTGCTGGTATGGTACCTGGTACGGTGCATCCGGCGCAACCGTGCGTGGCTGACGCTCGTCTGTCTGGCCATGATTCTGGCCGGAGCCGTGGGCAACATCATTGACTGCGTGTTCTACGGGGTATGGTTTGACTATGCCGGTTGGTTCAACGGCCGCGTAGTGGACATGCTGTACTTCCCGCTCATTCACGGAACGTTTTGGAACTGGCTGCCCTGGGTGGGCGGTGAGGATTTCATCTTCTTCTCGCCTGTATTCAACTTCGCCGACGCCTGCATCACCACCGGGGTATTCCTCATCCTGATTTTCGACCGGCACATCTTTGATTCCGAACCGCAGGAGGCCGCCGCATCCGTCCACGAACGCCCATGAAACATTCCAGCCTGCTTCTGCTAACGCTACTGCTCCTACTGCTTTCCACGGGGTGCAGCCAACGTCCCGCCCGGGTGCTGGATGAAGAAAGCTTCGCCGCCCTGCTGACCGACATTTTCCAACTGGAGGGGATGCAACGGTTCGGCTACCTGCCGGATTCCGTCCGAATGGAGGATTACTATCACACGATTTTTGTGGAACATGGCATTACCCGGGCACAACTGGACTCCACCGTTGCCTGGTACCTCCAGCACCCGGACGACTACCGGCGGATCTGCGACTCGGTCATTGTGCGGATGGAGCGCCATAGTGATTCGTTGCAGCAGGTGATTCGCGAAGCGGACGCCCCCGTTACCGTACGCGACGGCGGAACTCGGAAACGATCACAGCGGTAGCCACAGCCACATTCAGCGACTCGGAGGTCGGACGGCCCTGCGGATAGTTGGGCAGCAGCAGACGTCGGGTGGCCAATTGCCTGACCGCATCGCTGACCCCGTTGCCTTCATTGCCGAACACCAGCACGCCATCGGGTCGCAGCTCCTGTACATACAAGTCATCGCCTTTGAGATCCGTCACATAGACGGGGCACTCCTTGGGAAGCCGGTGCAACCACTCCGGCAGAGCGGCATAGGCCACCCGCACCCGCGCAAGCGCCCCCATGGTGGACTGCACCACCTTGGCATTATAGACATCGACGGTGCCCTGCGAACAAACCACCTGGGAGATTCCGAACCAGTCGGCCAGCCGGATGATGGTACCCAGATTGCCGGCATCCTGCAGCCCGTCAAGGGCAAGCACCAGCTCGCCCTTATGCCACACGGGTTCCACCTCCTCCGGCATTTCGAATACGGCCACCACCTCGTGTGCGGTTTCGAGCGTACTGATGCGCTGCAGCTCGTCGTCGGACACCATGACCGACACGTCCTGGGGCCGCGGACCGGCATAGGAGGCCGTATGGTAGAGCTGTCTGAGCCGGAAGGTCTGCAGCAGGTCGGTAACGGTCTTCGCCCCCTCGGCGGTGAAAAGACGGGTTGCCTGACGGTTTTTCTTAAGGCTGAGGCTGCGCACGAACTTGATCTGATTCTTGGACAACATGGCGGAAGCTGGTATTTTTCGTCAGCGAAGTTACAAAAGTTATTGTGAATAATGCTTTTTTGGTGTACTTTTGTATAAAATTGTCTTCGTGCGTAATTCCCGCCACCTGATATGGTTCCTCCTCCTGCTGACCGCCTTGCTGCTGTCGGGCTGCAACGTCACCAAATATGTGCCGGAGGGGCATTACCTGCTCAACAAGGTCAAGATTTCGGCGGATCACAAGGACATCAATGCCTCCAAGCTCACCCCTTACCTGCGGCAGATGCCCAATCCCAAGCTCTTCGACGCCATCAACTTCAATGTGGCGCTCTACAGCCTTTCGAGTCCCGATACCGCCCTATGGATCAACCGTTTCCTACGAAAAATCGGTGACGAACCCGTGGTGTACGATTCGGTACTGACCATGGCCTCGCAGCGCGAACTCAAAAAATACCTGGTCAACAAGGGATTCACCCAGGCCAACGTGACGGCCGATGTGAGCTATAAAAAACGCAAGGCGTCCGTGCACTATAAGCTGCAATGCGGCGAGCCCTATACGATCCGCCGGTTCAACTACCGCATCCGCAACCAGGAGATCCGCGACATCGTCCTCAAGGACAGTTCCAACGCACTCGTCCGTCAGGGCAACCGCTTCGACATGGAGCTCATGGAGGCGGAACGCGCACGCTTGGCCACGCTGCTGCGCAATCACGGCTACTTCTATTTTGACAAGGAATACATCGGCTTCGTGGCCGACACCAACTTTCACCGTCAGGCCGACGTGACGCTGGTGGTACGACCGATGAAACGCATTTTCGGAAAGAACGAACTGGAAAGCATTCCGCACCGCAAATACGAAATCCGCGACATCCGCTGCTACACGCTCGACCAGGCATCGGACCTGCAGGATTCGTCGGCCATGAGCCATTTGGAGCACCATGATTACAAGGGCATTGAAGTACTGACCAACCGAAATTTCGTCCGGCCGCGCGTATTGTACAACAACCTCCACCTGGAGGAGGATTCGCTCTATGCGCAAAGCGATGTGGAGAAGACCTACGCCAAATTCTCGGCACTGAAGATTTTCAAGAACCAGACCATTTCATTTACGGAAGTGACCGACAGCGCACGCACCGACAGCACCGGCCACCAGTTGCTCGACTGCTCCATCGTGCTGACCCCCGCCAAGGCGCAGTCGTTCAGTGTGGAGGTGGAGGGCACCAACAACGAAGGTGATTTCGGCATCGCCGGCAAGCTCTCCTATGCGCACAACAACATTTTCCATGGAGGGGAATCGTTCAAATTCAACATCCGCGGGGCCAACGAATCGCTGATCGGTGTACGGAGCATCTGGGACATCAGTACGGTGGCCAGCATCAATTTCCCCACGCTGCTCTTCCCCGGGCAGACGCGCGCTTTCCGCCACAACAACCCCGCCAATTCACAGATTTACCTCAATTTCGGATACCAGATCCGCGACGAGTACACCCGTATCATCGCCGGTGCCGGTATGCGCTACAAATGGGCCACCCGGCACAATGTGTCGCACCAGGTGGACGTAGTGGATTTCAGCTACGTCTATCTGCCCTTTGTGTCGGAGAAGTTCCAATCCATGATTCAGAAGTCGCTGTTGCGATACAGTTACGAGAACCACCTGATCATGCACTCGGGCTACAGCATCGGCTTCTCCAACACCTCGCTGACCAACGCACACAGCGGTTTCAAGGCCTACGGGGCGTTTGAGTTGGGTGGCAACCTGCTCTACGGTATCTGCAAAGGGGCCCACGCCACGCAGAATGAGAGCGGTGCCTACCTGATCGGCAACATCCCCTTTGCCCAATACGCCAAACTGGATGCCGACTTCAGTTTCCACCAGCGCATTGACGACCGCAACGCTATTGTATATCATATAGGCGGCGGTATCGGCATCCCGTATGCCAACTCAACGATTCTTCCTTTCGAAAAACGCTATTACGGCGGCGGCGCCAACCATGTGCGCGGCTGGTCGGCCCGTTCGCTGGGTCCTGGGTCGTACAACGCCAACGGTCGGATTGACTACATGCGCCAGTCGGGCGATATCAACCTGAGCGCCAATGTGGAATACCGCACACACCTGGTGTGGAAGTTGGAACTGGAGGCCTTTCTGGACGTCGGCAATATCTGGACCCTGGCCGACGAAGGGCAACCGGGCGGCCAGTTCCGTGGCGACACCTTCCTTAAGCAGTTGGCGTTCGGTTACGGCATCGGTCTGCGCTTCAACTTTGAGTATTTCATCATTCGGTTGGACTGGGGCCTCAAGGCCTACGATCCGGCCCAGGACGATGGTCAGAAATGGCGTTTCACCAACACCTGGCACATCCTCAAGGATACGGCACTGCACTTTGCCGTGGGCTATCCGTTCTAATTTTCGGACGATTTTCCAACATATTTGCGAAATATTTGTATCTTTGCGCCACCATTGGGTTCCGTAGCTCAGCTGGATAGAGCAACAGCCTTCTAAGCTGTGGGTCTCGGGTTCGAATCCCGACGG
>JAGDAS010000131.1 GCA_017959385.1 Paludibacteraceae bacterium | reverse complement strand
GCAACCGCTAAAATTTGGCGTTTCGAAGCCGACGGAACTCCCAAAAAAGACTTTGTGTTGAACAACCCCCACTATGCAGGCACGGTGCTGCTGGCTGGCAAGAATTTCGGCTCGGGCTCGAGCCGTGAGCATGCGGCCTGGGCCGTGGCCGGTTATGGCTTTCGGGTGGTGGTGTCCACCTTTTTTGCCGATATCTTCCGCAACAATGCCATGAACAACGGCGTGCTGCCGGTGGTGGTTCCCGAGGCTTTTTCGCGCGAGCTGGAGCAGACCGACTGGCGTGTTCCCGCCCATACGGTGACCATCGACCTGCCCCGTCAGATCATTCGCAATGATGCTACCGGAAGCGAGGCGCACTTCGACATCAATCCCTTTAAGAAAGAATGTTTTTTGCAGGGTTACGACGATATCGACTATTTGTTGGCGCACCGCGAGGACATCGAAAATTTTGAACAAAAACGACAATCACTATGATCAGTATATTGGATACCACTTTGCGCGACGGAGAACAGACTTCGGGTGTCTCGTTCGTGCAACAGGAAAAACTGAGTTTGACGCGTCTGTTACTCGAAGATCTCAAGGTGGACCGCATCGAAGTGGCTTCGGCCTTGGTTTCCGAAGGCGAGTTTGAAATTGTGCGCAGTATCGCCCAGTGGGGCTCCGACTCCGGGCACCTGCCGCAAATCGAAGTGTTGGGATTTGTCGATGGAAAACGCTCTGCCGACTGGGTGAACCGGGCCGGAATCAAGGTCATGAACCTGCTCTGCAAGGGCTCGCAGCGCCATTGTGCCCTGCAACTTGGAAAAAACACCGAAGAACATATCGCCGACATCCGCCAGACGGTGCTTTACGCCCACTCGCTGGGCTTGCGGGTCAATGTCTATCTCGAAGACTGGAGCAACGGCATCCAAAACAGCCCCGACTATGTGTATGCCCTGATTGACGAGCTGCGCCTGTTGCCGGTCGAGCGCTATATGCTGCCCGACACCTTGGGCATTCTCACACCGCCTCTGACGTCGCGTTATTGCCGCCAGATGCTCGAGCGTTATCCCGACTTGCAGTTTGACTTCCATGCCCATAACGATTACGATTTGGCGGTGGCCAATGTCTTTGCTGCCGTTGAGGCCGGTATCCATTGTATCCATACCACGGTCAACGGGTTGGGCGAGCGTGCGGGCAATGCTCCGTTGTCGAGTGTGGTGGCGGTGCTGAACGACCATTTGCATATGAAAACCAACATCGAAGAAAAGCAGATTCTGCGTATCAGCAAAATTGTCGAGACGTATTCGGGTATCCGGATTCCGTCGAACCAACCCGTCATCGGCGAAAGTGTCTTTACCCAAGTGGCCGGGGTGCATGCCGACGGCGATTTGAAGAGCAAGTTGTATTACAACGATTTGCTGCCCGAGCGTTTCGGACGCACGCGCGAATATGCGCTTGGCAAGACTTCGGGCAAGGCGAATATCCGCAAGAACCTGCAGGCCATGGGTATCCAGCTCGACGACAAGACCATGAAGAAGGTGACCGAACGGATCATTGAGTTGGGCGACAAAAAGCAGATGGTGACCCCCGAAGACCTGCCCTACATTGTTTCGGATATCCTGAAAACCGAGCACTTGGAAGAGAAGTTCATTTTGCGCAATTACTCGCTCTCCATCTCCAAAGACTTGCGTCCGATTGCCAACCTGAGTGCCGAAGTCGATGGCCAGATTTACAACGAATCATCGACGGGCGACGGCCAGTACGATGCCTTCGTCAAGGCCTTGTGGAAGATATGCGACCGTTTGCACCGCCCGCATCCGGTTTTGGCCGACTACGCGGTGACGATTCCGCCCGGCGGACGTACCGACGCGTTCGTCCAGACGGTGATTACCTGGAATATGGACGGCCGGATTTTCAAAACGCACGGTCTCGACGGTGACCAGACCGAAGCCGCCATCAAGGCGACGGTCAAAATGTTGAATACCATTTATTGAAAAGCATATGAAACTGAAAATTGCAGTACTTCCGGGCGATGGAATCGGTCCGGAAATTTCGAAACAAGGTGTGGCGGTGCTCGATGCCGTGGCCAAGCGCTTCGGACATCACTTCGAGTACCGTTACGGCTTAATCGGTGCGGCGGCCATCCGCGCCTGTGGCAATGCGTATCCGCCCGAAACGGCGGCTTTGTGCGAGGCCTCCGATGCGGTGTTCTTTTCGGCGGTCGGCGATCTCGAGTTTGACAACAACCCGCAGTCGCCGGTGCGTCCCGAGCAGGGCTTGCTGGCTATCCGAAAGGGGCTCGGCTTGTACGCCAACATCCGTCCGATTCAGATTTTCAAAGACCTGATCCACCTCTCGCCGCTCAAGCGCGAACTGCTCGAGCAGGCCGACTTTGTATGTATCCGCGAACTGACCGGAGGCATGTATTTCGGCGAAAAATTCCGCGACGCGAATAAGGCCTACGACACCAATGTCTATACGCGCGACGAAATCGGGCGGATTCTCAAGGTGGGGTTCGAATACGCCCTCAAGCGGCGGCGTCATCTGACGGTGGTGGATAAGGCGAATATCTTGGAAACCAGCCGTTTGTGGCGCAGCATTGCGCAAGAAACCGAGGCGCAGTATCCCGAGGTGAAGGTCGATTACATGTATGTCGATAATGCGGCTATGCGCATGATTCAGGAACCGGCGTTTTTTGACGTGATTGTCACCGAAAACACGTTCGGCGATATCCTGACGGATGAGGCTTCGGTCATATCGGGCTCGATGGGCTTGTTGCCTTCGGCCTCGATAGGCACGGGTACGCCCCTCTTCGAGCCGGTGCATGGCTCGTGGCCGCAGGGGGCGGGCAAGAACATCGCCGACCCCATGGCGCAGATTCTGTCGGGGGCGATGTTGCTCGAGCATTTCGGTCTGAACGCAGAGGGGCAGGCTGTACGCGATGCCGTGGATGCGGCGATGAACCAGTACGTCCGTACGCCCGAAATTCAGGAACAGGGCCGCCGCCCATACGGCACCGACGAGGTCGGCCAGTGGATTGCCGAAGCGGTGTTGAAAGGCTGATAAAGTAAGCCTGCTTATTTTGCAATGAGCACCTTGCCCGCTACCTGATGGTTGACCACCACCAGATGCAGCCCTTCCGGCAATAGGAAGACGGCATCCTCTCCCATGGTTCGTCTCTGCGCCTCCAGCATGCCTGTCAGTGAGAACACCTCGATTACATCGCCGGCGTGGAGCCCGCGGATACGTACATGGTGTCCGAGCACCTCGAGGGCAATACCGTCGGCGGGCTGTTCGTCCATTGCGCTGAGATTGCCCGTACGCTCAAAACGGAACTTGTTCAGGTTCAGATTGCCGTAGGTATACCACTTCAAGTGGTGCGTACCCTCGGTCAGCGCAATGCCCGTGGTCGGAAAATCCTTCCAAGCGCTCCAGCTGCCGGTTTCGGTAATCGTGGTGACCGCCCCCGCTTGAATGCCGTCCAATTCATAATAGAAACGCCCCCCCGCATTGCCCGAGGCACAACTGGCCTGAATCGTATATACTCCAGACTGCGCCACCTCGATGGTGTACATCAGCCACTCGCCGGCACTGGTAAATCCGATGTTGTAATCGCCGGCACTATAGCTCTCAATCTCAACATCGACATCAGGACGGTATACGATGGCCTGACCGTTCTGGTGCCCGGCCTCTTGGTCGTGGTAAGCAAGTCCCTCGCCACCGTTGTCAAAATCCTCCGCCTCCAGTACGGCACCGTCGTATATGGTGTGCGGCCCGTTGTAGGGGGTATGCACCTCCGTCTCCCAATCCTCCTGCATGTTAAACGCATAGAGTTCCTGGATTTTCCAGAAATTACTTTTTGTACTGGCGGGTTTCAGTATGCGGAAGTAGCGTACCTCCTGTGTTTCGAATGCGATGATGGTCATCATGTAGGCACCTGTGCCAGTGGACGCCTCTGTCCAATGGGCACCGTCGTCCGACACTTGCAGTATGTACTGCTGCGGGCCGTCGTTCGGCGAATCGGAATACTCCAGTATGATTTCGTTCAGCGCAGTGCGCCGGCCCATATCCACCTCGAACCACACCTCGCCCTGACCCACTCCCTGGTTTTGCCAACCGCAGGTCCAATCGGTAGCCGGATTTCCGTCAATGGCGCGTTGGGCACTGCTCACATTGTCGCCTCCGTTGCTGTACGATGCCCGGGCCGACCATCCGCTGCGGTCGATGGCCGTCTGTGAGTTGGCTGTGGCCGACAGTGCGTTGTGCAGGTTGACCGTCGGATTGCCCTTGACAGAGGCAAATGAGCCGACGATGTTCACTTGTCCGTTTCCGGTCTGCCGGACCATATCGCCGCTGGGCGAAACCACGGTGGAGTTGATGACATTCAGCGTACCTCCGTTTACCTTGAACGCATTGCCGGAATTGATTTGGGCGAAATTACTCTCATACAGGTTGATGGTACCGGCTGCGCCTGCTTCCATCATGACGGCTGCCAGTGTGCAATTTCCCCAATAATCCGAACCATACAGACTTACCTCGCTGTTTGCGCCAAACCGGGAGGTAGCCGTGATGTAGGAGGATGGTTTGGGTGTTGCACCATCGCGTTCCAGCGCCACACACTGCAGGTTGATGAAATCGAACCGGATGTTGTCTCCGTCCAGGTAGAGGCCGGTACGGTCATCGTCCAAGGCAAAGCCAAGGGCTTTGCCCGAGACGTTGTCCTTGAATATGATACCATTTAAGGTATTGTAGTTGAAATCATTGTACAAAAAGATGTCCGAAACATCCTCCATTGTCAGAAAGTTGAGGTTCTTGGAGTTGTAGTTGTACGGGTCGGTCGATGCCGGACAATTTTCCGAAAAGGAATTCGGAAATTGACCGTATTTTGTCTCGTAACCGTTGTTGTACACCTGCGTGTTACACTGCATGTTGGCAATAATACCGTGGCTTGAATGCTTTACATTCACGCCTTCGCGGAAGAAATAGCCGGTCAGGTAGTTGATGTAGAATTGATTGCAGCCGGTCAGATTCACCCCGCGGTTGCTGCAGCGCGTGCCTACATTGACGATGTAGAGGTTGTCGCCGTCGCCCTGGATGGTAAACGGATAATCAATCACCTGGTCCGGAATCACCGTACAACGCACTTGCTCCGGATAATCGAAATGCACGCCGCGCAAACCACTGCCAGCCTTCATCAATACTGCGGCATTGCTGCGGTTGTATACGTCCAGATACGAACCCGGTCCTAACGGGAATGTACCGACATCGGTGGAGCCTTTAAGTTCTACACCGCTGGGAATCAGAATCTGACCATCGATGCGGTAGTGTCCCGGGGCTAAATAAACCACGCCGCCACCCTGGCCGGCCACCCGTTGCAGCGAGGCGTTGATGGCTGCGGTGGCATCGGTGGCGGTGCCTACGGTGTTGCGCGTAACCACTTGGCCGCCATAGGGTTGGCACCATTCAAACGCGGTACCTGCCGGCTGGGTGTTGCGCTCTGTGAACGACAAGTAAGCTGGCAGCGGTTTCAAATTCAGGGGCGTGTCGTCCACCGTGTTTTCAAACGCATTTCTTTCGGAAATGCGGCGGGTATACTTCCAGCTGTTGCCCACCAGCACACCGCGGCTGTTCTTGTTCAGTTCCACCTGGGGAGCCGGATTGTCGAATTGGTTGGCTACGGCCGCCAAGGCACCACCGTTTACGACCAACCGGCCATTGTGGATGACAGACTGTTGCAGATGCACTTTTGTGCCCGATTCAGGATCGACATAGAGGTCGTATTGGTCAGCCGCCTGGTTGTTGAACTCCCAACCGATCAGTTGCAGAGTGCCGCTGGAGAGTCCGGATACATAACATCCGTACTCACAATGGTTGACGGTCACCTGGGTGAACATGATGCCTTCGCCCATACGGCCGTCGTGATACAGACCGTATTTGCAGCCATTAAACACCAAACCGTAGTTGTGGCCGTTCGGGGTGGCCGAATCGTTGTTGCGTTTGCATTCTGTGGCATAGAACCCCTTGTTATAGCCCTCTACGCTCAGGTAGCAGGTGTACGACCAATCGTTGCGGCGCATGATCACACCCACGCCGTTGTTGTACAACCAATTTTTGAAAGCCGTGGCGTTCCCGGCAGTGGGTGCCCCGGCGAAACCGGAGCCGATCCAGTATTCCGGCGAAAAATCCAACTTGTCCAACCGGCCTACGTCCACAATGTTGTCAATCTCCACGCCCCGCACCAAGGGTGTGCCGTACACACCGTTGATGTTCGGACAGGTTCCTCCTTCGTCCTGGTAATAGATGCCCGAATAGGCATTTACGAAGGTGACATTGCGTACAAAATTGAATTCCGCACTCCAGCCATAGCCTTTCCCCAACAGAATGGTGTGGGAGTAGGGGGTGGGGTCAGCATAGTGGGTCTGCTCCGGATACCAGAACGTAATGCCGTGGACCGAGGCTCCCGAATGCAGTTTGAGGAAAGAGTCGTCCTGGCCGGTTTTGTTGGCGCCCCAATAGACCTCGAACACCGTTCCCTTGTCGAGTGGTTGTCCTTTGACGGGTTGCTGCCAGTCACCCCGGATGGTAACCCCCTTGGGTACGTTGACCGGACCACGGAACTTGTAGTGGCCGCTGCGGAAATAGAGTACTCCTCCGCCATGCCCTTGGTCGTCGTTGTCACCACCGCAGTTGTTCAGGTTGTTCAACAGCGTCTGTACCTCGGCGCTGACATCGTTGGGGTTGGAAAACGATCCTGGATCGACGACATATCCGGCTACGATGGTCTCGGTCTGCTCAAAAGCGGGGGTGACCAACTGCCAGTTTTGGGCGGATAGGATGCCTGCGGAAAGCGACAACAGGAGGAATAGGAATCCCTTCACGGACGCACATTTTTTCATAGAGAAATTGATTGATAGGTAAGATACAAAAACGGCGACCTTGCGGTCACCGTTTTTTTTTGCTGGTGGTTTTACCAAACGCCCAGTTCGTAGATGGAATAGCCGTAGCCGGTACCGCGGGCGGTGCCGTAGATGCGGACGTAGCGGGCGGTCGTTTCCCCGATGTTCTTCTCAACCGTTTGGGCCGACGAAGCCGTGCATTCGAGCTTGGTCGTCCAGTTGGTGCCGTCGGTCGAAGTTTGGATTTGGTAAGCCGAAGCGTATGCGCCCTCCCACATGATGGCTACCTTGTTGAAGGTCTTGGCGCTGCCCAGGTCGATGGCAATCCATTGCGGATCGACGCCCTGGGTCGATTCCCAACGGGTTCCGTTTTGACCATCAACCGCCTGTCCGGCCGAGTTGCCGCCATTGGTGCTGGAAGCTGTTGCGGTGCTGCCATGGGCCATATTGGCATTGGAGGCGAATCTGGCTACGAGTTCCTGTCCCTCTTGAACCGAGACGTTGGCAATCGACGTGTAGGTCGTGTTGCCGCTCAAGTCGGCTACCGAAGGAGCTACAGCGTGTGCATAGTAGAAGCCTTTGCCCAGAATCAGGTTGAGGGTTTCCACCGGATAGGTGCTGAGGTGGCATTGTCCCGAATAGGCGATGTTGTCTTTGATGATGGAGTCGAGCTGGCTTTGTTGGCCGGCCGTGAAGCTGACAAACGACTCGGAATTGAACAAGGTGTAGTAAATGGTGCATGCCGAGACGAAGGTGTCCAGGGGTACCGGGTGGCGGTCGTCGTCATACCAGTTG
>JAGDAS010000130.1 GCA_017959385.1 Paludibacteraceae bacterium | reverse complement strand
CGTCGGATCATCTCGGCATGTCGGCGGCCGATGTGACCATATCCTACAACGGCAAATTTGATTTTGTTCATGAAATGCGGGTTACTTGATTGTCTTTGAGTTGATAGGTTTGGCCGGTTTCGGGGCACACAGCAATGCCCTCGTCGTTGAACTGCAGCTTGCAGCCCCACTCGCTCACCCAGCCGGTTTGGCGGGCCGGATTGCCGACCACCAGGGCGTAGGGCTTTACGTCGCGGGTGACCACCGTGCCGGCGCCGATCAGGGCATAACGGCCGATTTCATGCCCGCATACAATCGTGGCGTTGGCGCCGATTGAACAGCCTTGGCGCAAAATGGTTTGGCGGTACTCGCTCTTGCGACTGACGTGGCTGCGCGGGTTGATCACATTGGTGAACACCATCGACGGGCCCATGAACACGTCGTCTTCGGCAACGACACCCGTATATACGGATACGTTGTTTTGGATTTTGACATTGCGGCCAAGCCGCACATCGGGCGAGATCACCACGTTTTGGCCGATATTGCATTGCTCGCCGATGACACAGCCTGTCATGATGTGCGAGAAATGCCAGATTTTGGTTCCGTCGCCGATTTGGCAACCCTCGTCGACGTAGGCGGATTCATGTTTGAAGTAGGACATGATGTGGAATTTTATGCCGGGTTATACAAGTTCCAACACGCTGCGGCAGATATAATCAAGCTGCTCTTCGTCGAGCTCGGTGTGCATGGGCAGCGACAGTACGCAGGCGCAGAGTGCCTCGGCCACCGGAAAATCGCCCTGCTTGTAGCGCGGGTCATGGTAAGCCTTCTGCAAATGCAACGGTATCGGGTAATAGACCATGGCCGGAATGCCGCGCTCCTTGAGCCCGGCCTGCAAAGCCGCGCGGTCGACGCCGTGCAGCTTGACGGTATATTGATGGAATACATGGTCGGTATTGGGCTCCGTGTAGGGCGTTTCGATCTTGTCGCAGCCGGCGAAGGCGTTGTTGTAGTAGGCAGCAGCCTTGCGACGGGCCACAATATACTCGTCGAGGTGCGGCAGCTTGGCCAGCAGAATGGCGGCCTGGATGCTGTCGAGACGCGAGTTGACCCCCACAAAGTCGTGGTGATAGCGCACCACCATGCCGTGGTTGGCGATAGCGCGCATGCGGGCGGCCAAGTCGTCGTCGTCGGTGAAGATGGCTCCCCCATCGCCGTAGCAGCCCAAATTCTTCGAAGGAAAGAACGACGTGCACCCGATGTTTCCCATACAGCCCGATTTCTTCTGCGTGCCGTTGGAAAACGTGTACGTCGCACCGATCGACTGGCAGGCGTCCTCCACCACGTAGAGGTGATGGTTGTGCGCCAGGTTGAGCAAGGCCTCCATGTCGGCGTTTTGGCCAAACAGGTGCACCGGTACAATGGCCTTGGTCTTGGGCGTGATGGCCCGCTCCACGGCTTTGGGATCCATGTTGAATGTCCTTGGGTCGACATCCACCACCACCGGCGTCAAGCCCAGCAGGGCCACCACTTCGGCCGTGGCAATGAAGGTGAAGGTGGGTGTGATGACCTCGTCGCCGGGTTTGAGCCCCAGGCCCATCAAGGCGATTTGCAGGGCGTCGGTGCCGTTGCCGGTCGGAATCACGTGCTTCACACCCAGGTATTGTTCCAAGGCGGCCTGGAATTCAGTTACCTTGCCCCCCTTGACAAACGACGTGCTGTCAATCACCTGTTGAATGCCGGCATCCACGTCTTGTTTGATCTTTTCGTACTGACCTTTGAGGTCGACCATTTGTATGGGTTTCATATCGTTTTTTTTACAATTTCCTAAAATCCAATGGACAGCCCAACCAACCCCGTTATGTTCGCCCCCTGCGTATAGCGGGCGGAGAAGCGGTCGAGGTATTCGGCGGGCGTACCGGCCGATTCGCCGTCCACTGCCGGACTGCCGGCATGGGCGCGGTCGTAGTTCCACCCGATGGTCGCTACCGCGTAAATGTTGTTCCACAGCTCGTAGGTGGCTTTCAGGCTCACTTCGTCGCGCTGCCAGATGATGTCTTTGAGCACCGGTTCGCTGATGATCGATGACACCTTCCGGCGGATGTAGCCGTAGTCATTGCCCTTGTCGGCATGGACGTAATCCAGCCGCAATGTGAGCGATCGTACGGGTTTGTACGACAAATGTACATAGAATTCCTGACTGTTGTCGCCCAGATAGTGTCCTAAATTGTATGAATTGGAGGTCCAGGTGATGGCCTCAATCGAATGTTTGTAACACAGAATGTTGGTACGGGTGTATTCCAATCCGTACGATACGTTCTTCAACGGCCAGTCGGTCACCGCCGCACCCACCTGCCACGACACGAGGTTGTGCTGCGGATTGCTCTTTTTCCAACGCTTGATGCTGAATTCGTCGATATAGACGGTGCCGTACAGGTGCAGGTGCCGGATGTTGCGCGACGAGGCGGTGAAGAACACCTGCGAGTTTTGGTTCTCCACGCCCAACCCCTTGGTGAGCAGATGGTCGAGCGACTTGTAGAAGGCGAACGGGATGAAATAGACGGCTTTCGGATGGTCCTCGGCATAGACAATGGAGTTGCCCAACGACAGCTCCAACCCTCTTATAGGCTTGAAAGTGAACAGGTTGGCTGCGATGTATTTGCTTTTCGGGCGATAGTGGAGCTTGCTTTCGGTTTCGGTGTAGGTCTCCTCCACATAGTACGAGGTGCTGTCGGTTACGTTGCTGTTGAGGAACCCGTGTATGTAGCGGAATTCGAACCAGTCGCAGGGTGTGAGCCGCAGGGTGAGCATGGGAAACGACGGAGCCCGTCCCGACAGCAGGTTGGTGCAATGGTACGATGTGCCCCATACCAGATTGTCCTTGACCAGCCCGATGCTCCCCCACCAATCGTAGATGCGTATGCCGGCCCGTACATCGGAATAGTCGCCGCCGTAGGAGGCTTCTTTGTACTCGCATCCGGGCAGATTGTTGAGGAACTGCGGCCGGGCCAGCCGGGCACCCCGCATTTTCTCCAGGTTGTCCGGGTAGTATTTTCCGCTCAGGAATCGGCCATTGTACGATTCGTCGCGGATGCTGCCCCACACGCTGACGTGCCGGACGATGTCCATCTCGAGATTGGCGCCCCACCAGCGCTTGATCTGCAGGCCGTGCCGGTTGTAGGTCAGATCCATGCCGATGATGGGGGTTACGCGCATTTTAAAGTGCCTGTCGGCAAATTGGAATGCGGGTTGGACGAGCGACAGGTCGAAGTTGCCCTTGCGGCCGGTGTAGTGCACCAGGTTGCGGGTGGGAATGGTGTCAAGTTCGACGGCGTATTCGTTGCGGTAGAACTCCAGTTCCCGCTGTTGGCGCGGGGTGAGCAGGCTGTCCTGCCGGGCCGCTTCGCGCAGCATACCGCCGATTTGGGCGCGTGTGTAGGGTTTGGCGGCGAAGGTCGGGTTGACGATGCGGTTGTTGGCCAGCTCGTCGATGAATTCGTAGATCTGTGTGTAGCGGATGTGTTGGTTGACTTCCTGCGCAAGGGCGTTCCCTCCTGCTGTTCCCAAAAGGAGCAGGACGATTCCCCACTGGCCGATGTATTTCCGGATATGCATATCAGTGCGATCTGGCTTTTTTGAACAGGATGTTGCGTACGATTTGCCAGAAATAGGCATGATCGGTCCGCAGTGTTCCTTTTTCGCTACACAAAGTTAGGGATTTTCTTTCGGATTCTTGTATTTCCGGCAGGGTTTTCGGCAGATCGGCGTAGAACGGCGGCAGCAATCCGGGTTTCACCCGGCTGCGCATTTGCTGCAGATCTGCATCGTAGAGGCTCATGTATTGTTTGCTCAGGGGGCGTACACCTACGATTTTCAGATCGCCTTTGAGCAGATTGACGAGCATGGGCAGTTCGTCGATCCAGTATTTGCGCATGAAGCGCCCGGTGCCGTTGATGCGGATGTCGTGGTTGAATTTACCGCCTTCCTGCAGTTGGTATTTCTTGTAGATGTAACTTTGCAGGTATTCGGAATAGGGATACATGGTGCGCATTTTGTACACGCGGATGGTTTTCCCGCCTTTGCCTACACGCCGTAGGGAGATGAACGGGCCGTAGCGGCGTTTTTTGTGCATGGGCGGTTCGCTTACACGGCGGGCGCTGATCCAGGTGTGGTCTCCGATCCGGCGGCGGTCCTGAATTTCGTATCCGCAATAGCACAGCCGACCGAGTATCTCGGTGAGGCTAAGTATGCGGTGGCGCCCCTGGGTAAGGTCGTAATACAACCGTTTGGTGATGAAGAGTTTGGGCAGTACGCGGTGCACCAGGTAGTCGAACAGGTAGATGATGTTGTTGAGTGGGTACGGGTATTTGGCGAGCAGCTTGCGCTTGCGGGTGCTCTTGGTTTGTACGCAGCAGATTACCTGCCCGTTGTCGGGCAAGGCTTCGTTGATGTACGACAGCATCCGGTTGATGACGCGCATCCGGTCAAGCGGCACGAGGCAGATGACGGTGTGGTACTGGTAATGCGGCAGTACCTGGGCTTGTTCGGGACGGTCGTTGAGGAGGACGGTGACGGCGGTGCTGCCCAGGTTGCTGTGGGCGCTGATCCATTCCATGGCCTGCCTGCCGCGGTTGTTTTCGATGTTCTGCCGCAGTGCGGCCTGGCTTTTGGGGTCGGCGGTGCTTTCTGCGATGATGAGCTGCTTGGGTCCCCGCTCTACAACGGGATGCAGGTCTTCTTCGGGGTCGGAGGCGTACTGATAGGCATAGCGCAGGCTGGTGAGCAGGTAGCTGACGCCCCAGGTGAAGGTGGCGTAGAGCAGCAGCAATTGGTAGGAGTAGTCGGTGGTGTACAGGTAGTACGGCAGGGTGTCGATGGCTACGCTCAGCAGGTAGATGACGAATTCCTGCAGGGTGGCGCGGATGTAGCCGCGTTTGATGGTTTGGGCCTGGTAGCGTCCGATCAGGTAGGCGGTGAGCAGCCAGGTGACGGCGTAGGTGGTCAGGGCGGGCCAGTATTTGAGGATGGGGGTGGCGTTGGTGGTGGGGACGATATAGAGGATGAGCAAGTAGCTGAGTACGATGCTGACCAGGTCGGTGATGACCCAGCGCCATGTCGGTTTATAGAGCATTCTTGCCATGGTTTTGTTTGCTTGCACAAAGATACGAAATATCTTTGATATTCACGCTCCGCTTCGGGATAATGCTTGCTCGGTCAACACAACTCGCTGACGCTCAAACAGCATTGACTTTCGCCGCATTATCCCTCGCTACGCTGCGGCAAAGCGGAGATGGGGGTGTTCTTCGCAGACTGCTTAAATCGGTCAAGAAGAATACCCCCTTCGTAGCGGCACATACCTTACGCTCCGCTTCGGGATAATGTTTGCTCGGTCAACGCAACTCGCTGACGCTCAAACAGCATTGACTTTCGCCGCATTATCCCTCGCTATGCGGGGAGGTGGCGTTTGATGATGTTTTTGGTTTTTTGCAGGACAAACTCCCGGAGCCAAGCCGGGAAGGCATCGGTCCAGCGCTGCGGATGCGACGTCATCATGACGTGGGGCGGAAACGTCCCCTGCCCGACAGCCTCAATGATGTCGGACGTGGAGTGATACACCCATCCGGCGGCGATCCAGCGGTTCTGCAACGCTTCCGGGACCTTGTCGCGGCGCGAACAGCGCCAACCGTCCCAGCAGCGGCCTGTGTCGGTCAGATAGACCAAATCGTTGAAGTCGGCATCCAGGTACGGCTCGCCGATAATGCCGTAGGCCCGGTACGACATGTGCATCCAAAGCTCCTTGGGGTCGTACGGACTGCGCGGGCTGCCGTGCATGCAGATGGTGGTTACCGGATAGAAGTGACGGAAATATTCAATCGCTTCCGCAAAATGCGCCCCCGCCCGGGCCAGATCACCATCGGTCTGCACCAGATCCTCGTAATGGTAGCCGATCTCATGCCCCCGGCCCGCGATGTTGCGGATCACCTGCGGATCGTTGCTGCTCTCCGTCATGCGGAAGTAGTACGTGGCGCGTATGTCGTGCGAAGACTCTATTTTTGAAACCTTGTCCGCATTGTTCGCAAGCTTGT
>JAGDAS010000129.1 GCA_017959385.1 Paludibacteraceae bacterium | reverse complement strand
GCCGAGCTGTTCAAACCGTTCGTCATCCGCAAAATTTTGGAGAGAGGAATTGTTAAGACTGTTAAATCTGCAAAGAAAATCGTGGACAGAAAAGACCCGCTTATTTGGGACATCCTCGAAAATATCCTGAAGGGACACCCGATTCTGCTGAACCGTGCTCCTACTTTGCACCGTTTAGGTATCCAGGCATTCCAACCGCGTCTGGTTGAAGGCAAGGCAATCCGCCTGCACCCGTTGTGCTGCACCGCTTTCAACGCCGACTTCGATGGTGACCAGATGGCCGTTCACGTTCCGCTTGGCAACGCAGCCATTATGGAAGCCCAGATTCTGATGCTTGCCTCCCACAACATTCTGAATCCAGCCAACGGATCTCCTATCACCGTTCCTTCACAGGATATGGTTTTGGGTCTGTACTATACCACAAAGGAAAAGCACTCCACCCCCGAAGAGAAAATTCTGGGCGAGGGCATGTGCTTCTATTCCCCCGAAGAGGTGATTATCGCTTACAACGAACACAGAGTCGCTCTCAACGCCTGCATCAAGTGCAAAGTTGACCTGAAAGGCGACGGAGAGTTGGTGCTCATCGATACCACCGTCGGCAGAATCCTGTTCAACCAAATCGTTCCGAAGGGATACCCGTACATCAACATGCTGCTGACCAAGAAGTCACTGCGCGACATCATTGCCGGCGTTTTGCACAAATGCGGCAATGCCGACACGGCTCATTTCTTGGACGACATCAAGGCGATGGGTTACCGCCAGGCCTTCCTCGGCGGCCTCTCATTCGGTCTGGGCGATGTGTTGATTCCCGAAGAAAAAACCGATTTGATTGCCAAATCCAACGAGCAAGTGGATGAAATCCAAATGCAATACGAATTTGGTAACATCACCAATACCGAACGTTCCAACCAAATCATCGATGTTTGGACGCACACCAATGCCAATCTGAGTAAAATCCTTATTAAGAAAATCGCCGCTGACCGCCAAGGCTTCAACCCCGTCTATATGATGTTGGATTCCGGCGCTCGTGGTTCTGAAACACAGATTCGTCAGTTGGCCGGTATGCGTGGTTTGATGGCCAAGCCTACGAAAGCAGGTGCTTCCGGCGGCGAAATCATCGAGAACCCGATTTTGTCCAACTTCAAAGAGGGTTTGGACTGCCTCGAATACTTCATCTCCACACACGGTGCCCGTAAGGGTTTGGCCGATACCGCTTTGAAGACCGCCGATGCTGGTTACCTGACCCGTCGTCTGGTGGACGTTGCCCACGATGTAATCATCACCGAAGAAGACTGCGGTACCTTGAGAGGTATGACCATCACCGCACTGAAGAAAAACGAGGAAATCATTGAACCGCTCGCCAACCGCCTGTTAGGTCGTGTTACCTTGCACGATGTTTACAATCCGAAAACCAACGAGCTGATTATCAAAGCTGGTGAAGAGTTGCCGGAAGATTATTGCCAGAAAATCGAAGAGGCCGGCATTGAAGAAGTTGAAATTCGTTCGGTGCCCACCTGCGAATCCAAGCTGGGTGTATGCCAGAAATGCTACGGTCGCAACTTGGCCACCGGCAAGATGGTTCAAATCGGTGAAGCAGTCGGCGTTATCGCCGCACAGTCCATCGGCGAACCCGGTACGCAGCTGACCCTCCGTACATTCCACGTGGGTGGTGTGGCCGGCAACGTGGTCGCCAACAGCCGTATCGTAGCTAAGAACGACGGTCTGCTGAGCATCGACGAGCTGAGAGCTTTGGACAAAAAGGATGAGAACGGACAGGAGTATCTGATTGTCATCGGGCGTTCCGCTGAAATGGAGATCATCGACGTTCAAACCGGCGTCGCCCTCTTCTCCGCCAACATCCCCTACGGCGCCAAATTGTACTTCAAACACGGCAATACCGTTAAGAAAGGCGATGTCATCGCCGACTGGGATCCGTTCAACGCAGTGATTCTTTCCGAAGTGTCCGGTACAATCGCTTTCAAGGACATCATCGAAAATGTCACCTACCGTGTTGAAACCGACGAACAGGCAGGCACGCACGATAAAGTTATCGTTGAAAGCCGTCTGAAAACAGTCACCCCGACTATTAACGTTACCGACAATGACGGCAATGTCATCAAGACTTTCGACATTCCGGTAGGTGCACGTCTTGCTGTTGAAGTTGGCGACAAGATTGAATCCGGCGCCATTTTGGCCAAGATTCCGCGTACTTTCGGCAAGTCCGGCGATATCACGGGAGGTCTTCCGCGCGTAACCGAGCTCTTCGAAGCCCGCAACCCCTCCGATCCCGCTATCGTTTCCGAAATCGACGGTGTGGTTTCCTTCGAAAAGAAACTCAAACGCGGTAACCGCTGCATCAACATCACCTCCAGAACCGGTGAAAGAAGACAATACCTCATCCCCGCCTCCAAACAGAGTCTGGCACAGGAAAACGACTACGTGAAAGCCGGTACTCCGCTGTCAGAAGGTGCCCTGACTCCGTCAGACATCTTGAACATCAAGGGCGCAATGAAGGTACAGGAATACATCGTGAACGAAATCCAGGAGGTTTACCGTCTGCAAGGCGTAAAAATCAACGACAAGCACTTTGAAGTCATTGTTCGTCAGATGATGCGCAAGATGGAAATCGAGGATCCGGGCGATACCAAGTTCTTACAGGGCGAATTAATCAACAAGATCAACTTCCAAGAAGAGAATGACAATATCTGGGAGATGAAAGTTGTGGTTGATGCCGGCGATTCCGAAAAGATGATGAAGGGCCAGCTGATTTCGCCGAAGGAACTTCGCGATGAGAACTCACTGCTGAAACGCCGTGACTTGCAGTTGGTCACCGTCCGCCACTCCATCCGGATCGACAGCGTTTCGTCCAGGTATCCGGCCGGGTCCGTCTGAATGCCGTCCGCGTGGGCGCCGTACAGCGCCAGCGGGTTGCCGTTCCGGTCCGTCCGGAAGGCCGCCGGCCCCGCGTCCGGATGCGCCAGCTCCACCGGCTCGTATACGGGCAGGTTGTCATAGACGACGCCTTCCGCGCCGCCCGTCCTCATGGCGGACGGCACCAGGAACGGCAGCAGGATCAGCAGCGCCGCCAGCACGATCGTCCAGACCAGCGCGGTTTTTCCGGTTTTGTTCTTCATCTGGAATCCTCCGTTATACGGGAAGGGGCTGTGAAGCCTGGAAATTGCTTTCCGCCTTCACAGCCCCCTTTAAAATTTCCTTGGTTCTTATGCCTGTCCGGCCATCTTCTTGTAGGATTCGCGGCGGACCTTGGCGTCTTC
>JAGDAS010000128.1 GCA_017959385.1 Paludibacteraceae bacterium | reverse complement strand
TGGACTATATGCGTACACGCATTTCGCGCCAAGTGGTTCTGGAACTGAATGTGGAAGGGAATGTCCGCGTGATGCTCAATGTGCCGCTCTTTGCATGGATTATTGAGAATATGTGTAAAAATGCCGTAGATGCCATAGACGGGCAGGGCCTTGTGCATATCCGGGTGCATGCCGACAACCGCAAAGCATACGTTGATGTGGAGGATAACGGCCGGGGTATGAGCAAACAAGTGGCCCGTCGGGTGTTCGAGCCGGGATTTACCACCAAGAAACGTGGATGGGGGCTGGGAATGCCCTTGGTGAAGCGGATTGTGGAGGAATACCACGGCGGCAGGATCTTTATTATGCGCACCGCTCCCGGTGCCGGCACCGCATTCCGATTGGAATTCGCAAGGTTGGACGCAGCATCGGACGCTGTTTCCGAATAACTGCTTTTTTGATTTTTGTCGGTAAAAATTAACGGATTTCAATTAAAAATACCTATCTTTGTCCCCGCTTTGAGAAGTATCGTCTGCATGAATGTGTCGGAACCTCTTGCGTTGGATTTGAAAGCGATTGAAAATCAGGTTACTGAATATCAATTCGAATTGAATGACGCCTTCTTCGCTTCGTTGGAGGGGGCCATGGTTCAGCAAGGTGATGTCCGGGCACGGGTGCAGGTACGGAAGTTGAGCAGTCATTTCGAGCTGCATTTGGCGGTTGAAGGGTATGTCCAGGTGGCGTGTGACCGTTGTTTGGAACCCATGCGGCAGCCGGTGGAGAACGAAAGCCGTCTCAGTGTGAAGTTCGGAGAGGCGTATGAGGAAGTCAACGACGAACTCGTTGTGATTCCCCAGGTACCCGGAAGGTTGGATCTGACTTGGTACCTCTACGAATTGACCGTATTGGCGATACCGATCCGGCATGTACACGAAGAGGGCGCCTGCAATGCCGATATGACGGCGCGGTTGGAAAGCCTCTCCGCCGGCCGGCAGGCAACGGACGATCCCCGATGGGAAGCATTGAAGAATTTGAGAAACAATTAAAATAAGAACAAATGGCACATCCTAAAAGAAGACAATCCAAGACGAGAACCGCCAAGCGTAGAACGCACGATGTAGCTGTGGCTCCGACGTTGGTCGTATGCCCGAATTGCGGTGCGTTGCACATCGCTCACACGGTATGTGGCGAATGCGGTTTCTATCGCGGCAAACTGGCTGTTGAGCAGACGGCTAACGCCTGATCCTGACAGTTTTTTTATTTATCGCCCCGATTTTCTTTGGAAAAATGGGGCTTTTTTTTCATGGAATAATGAATCAAATTCACGCGTGTATTACCGGCGTGACGGGTTTTTTACCCTCGTCTGTTCTGGATAACGCCACCCTCTCGCCCATGGTGGGCGTGGATGAGGAATGGATTATCGCCCGGACGGGTATCCGCCAACGCCATATCATGGAAGGAGAAGAGGGGTCGGCACATATGGCTGTTCATGCGGTCGCTGATTTGCTTCAAAAGACACAAACCCGTCCCGAGGAGGTCGATCTGGTGATTTGTACGACGGTAACGCCATCGTACAGTTTCCCATCCAATGCGGTGGTCGTATGCGATTCCCTGCACCTTAACAATGCTTTCGCCTACGATTTAGCCGCCTCGTGTTCAGGTTTCCTGTTCGGACTGGAGACATGTAACAACATGATCCTTTCCGGAAAATATAAAAAAGTGGTTCTGGTGGCTTCCGAAAAATTGTCCTCTATGGTCAATTACAAGGACGCCCAGACGGCACCTCTGTTCGGTGACGCTTCCGCCGCGGTGATGGTGGAGCCGACCACCGAAGCGCTTGGTGTGGTTGATTCCATTCTGCGGGTGGACGGTGGCGGAAGGCATTTTTTGTACCGTTCGGCCGGTGGTTCCAAATATCCGCTTACTCCGGAGTCGTTGGAACAGGGCGACCAATACATTCATCAGGACGGTCATGCGGTCTTCAAACGCGCTGTATCCGAGATGTCACGGGTGACGCTTGAAATGATGGACCGTCATCATCTGACTGCAGACGACATTGACTGGTATATTCCGCATCAGGCGAATATCCGCATCATCGACGCTATTGCCAGCCGTTTGAGTATTCCGGAGAGCAAGGTGCTGACCAATATCGCGGAGGTGGGCAATACTTCCTCCTGTTCCATTCCGTTGTGCATGTGGCAGTATGAACAACGCCTGCGCAAGGGCGATACGTTGCTCTTGTCCTCGTTCGGTGCTGGATTTACCTGGGGTTGTATGTACATCAAATGGGGCTACGACGCCTGATGTTCTGACTGAAGAGAAAAATGAGGAGCGGTCCTGCGGGCTGCTCCTTTTTATTTGCGGCGGCGCCGGTTGTGCTTGGAGGTTTCTTCCTGCACCTGCGTAAAGGCGCTGCGGTCTTTGGGCACATAGATGTCTTCCTGGTCCTGCGGGCGAAGCGCTTCGTAGTTGATGAATCCTTCCAGCCTTGAGATTTTGAAGTCGGTGAGTTTGTCGGGGGTGTACATGATACCGCTCGATGCGGGGGTCATAACGATGCGTTTGATCGTTTTGTCGTCGTTCATGTAAATGGTCAGTTCGCTGCTTTCGGTTCGGTTGATGCCAATGTAGGCCGAGGTGTCGGCGTAGCTCCGGGTGGAGTCCTCCTCGACGGCATAATATACGGAAACCGCATTGCCGTTGACGAATATTTTACGCAAGTGTCCCTCTTCGATATATCCGGTAATTTTCTTGCCCGATATCTGGTTGTAGGCGCTGTCCGGCTCTGCGCGGAATACAAAGGCGCTACCCTCCACAATGGCTTCCTTGGCCTGTCCGTTGGCCATAAGCACCTGAATTTGGTCGCCTGTGATTTGGTTGTTGTCGTTCCAGATGACCGGGTAACCGTGCATCCACAGCGTGGAGTCGGCAGTGGAGTAGAAAGCACTGTCGCAAAGACCTTGTACGTCAATCTGCCAGGCTTGTACATGATAATTCGCCCGCAGGGTGGTAATGGAGTCCACGGCGGTGTAGAAAAGCGTGTCGGCGGTCAGAAACAGGCTGTCCGGGCTGGAGAATTCTACAAGTGTGGCCCGGTCCACCATAAACCCTTCCTTGGTGTCTTCGTGGTAGATGCCGTAATTGCCCATTACCTGGAGTTGTTGGGCGGAGTCGCGCAGACAGACATGGGAGAATCCCTCGGCGATCTGTTCCGCGCGGCGGTAGTAGAGCGTGTCGCCTGTCATAGAGCGTCCCTCCCGGTCGTTGATATGGGAGTTTTTGTGCAGTTTGCTCCGTTCCGTGACGGTGTTGTACCACCCCGCTTCGCTGTAGATATGCGTAGAGTCGTAGTCGATGGTGGAGGGCCCGACGATAGTGGCGATGCGGCTGTTGGTGTTATAGTGCATGGTGTCGGAGTGCATGACGAAGTTGGGGTTGGTCAAAACCACCCGGCGTTGGAAAACGGCCTCGTCGCTGTCCGTATAGTACCAACCGTTGACAGATGTGAGCACATTGGTGCTGTCCACGATTTTACCATTGTTGAAGTAATAGCCTACGTTGGCGTTGCGGTCGTAGTTCAGGGAATCCGTGTAGAGTGTCATGGAGGTGCTGACCATGCGAACATGGTCGCGCAATTTGGCCAACCGGGTATCTCCGTTGTAGAGAAGGCGGTCGCCATAGACAAAGAGCGTGTCGCCCTGCTCAATGCGGATGTGTCCGAATGCGTTGATGAGGTTTGACTCATCGTAGAAGAAGGCGCTGTCGCAGAACATCAGTACACTGTCGTGGCGGAAGCGTACGTCGCCCGTCAGAATCTGGCAACCGGGCATACGCTCTTCGTCAAAAGAGAGTGTGTTGCTGTGTTCCAGGTACACCATGGTCGGTGCCGCCAGGGCGGAGCCCAGGACGGCGGCCGGCAGGAGGGCGGTCCATATACGTGCAAGGCGGCTCATTCGTCGGTATGAATCCAATTCGGATAATGGAAATCGCAGTCGCGGTATTCCGGGTCGATGTAAATGTAGGTTTCCTGTTGGCTTTTACGGATCCAGGCTTCGATAAGTTCTTTGCTCTTTTGGCCGGAAATGTAGTCTTTGAGCAGTTGGAAATCATCCACCGGATTGGCCAGATGGCTCTTGATGCGTTCCTTGAGTTTGACGATGGCCACTACTTCCTTGCCTTTCTCGTTCTTGAAGACGAACGGTCGGGAGATTTCCCCAACCTGCATCCCATAGACCACTTTACCGATTTCGGCCGGCAGGTCCTGTATCTGGAAGCGGACGGATCCGTCGTTGGGGTTGATGAGGTAACCGCCGTTCTGACGGGTGTCTTTGTCTTCCGACAAAATTACGGCGGCGTCGTCAAAGGAGAATTTGCCTTGGCGGATATCGCCGGCAATACTGTCCAGACGGGCCATGGCGGCTTCTTTCTGGCTGTTGCTGATGCGGGGTACCAGAAGAATGTGACGGCAGTTGACCTGGTCGTTTCTGCGCTCGATGAGTTGGATGATGTGGAATCCGAACTCGGTTTCCACAATGCGCGACACCTTTTCCGTATCGTAGAGCGAGAAGGCTGCGTTGGCGAATTCGGGTACCAGTTTGCCGCGTGTCATAAAGCCCAGTTCTCCTCCCTGCATGGCGCTTCCGCGATCTTCCGAATACAGAATGGCCAGTGTGGAAAATTGATAGGCACCCGATTCCACTTTCTCCCGGAATTCACGCAGTTGGCTTTTGACCCGCTCGGTCTCGGCAGCGGTGATTTTGGGTGATTGCGTCAGGATCTGCACTTCGACCATTTCCGGAAGGGTGGGGATGCTGTCGCGTGGGATAAAGTCGTAGTAACGGCGTACATCGGCGGGGGTCACTTTGACCGATTTCACGATGTTGCGCTGCATTTCCTGCATAAGTAATTGGTCTTCAACTGTCTGACGAAGTTCTTCCTTGATTTTGGCCAGCGGTTTGTTGAAGTATTCCTCCACCTTCTCCTTCGAACCGATGCGCTGGATGAAGAAGCGTATCCGGGTCTCCACTTGCTGGTCGATGGCACCTTCGCTGACGGTAAGGCTGTCGAGTTTGGCACCGGCGATAAAGAGCTTCTGCAGGGCGATCTGTTCGGGGATGACGCAGTAGGGGTCGCCCTCTATCTTGGTGTTCTCGTAGCGTTGGCGCAGTACTTCGGTTTCGATGTCAGAGCGCAGGATGGGCTCGTCTCCGACAATCCAAACCACTTGGTCAATGACCTTGTTGGCTTGCAACGGGAGACAGACGGCGAGGATGACCGGCAAAAGGAGGGTTCGTATGCTCATGGTTGTTTTCCGCTTTCGTTTAGGAGTTTGATTTCCCCGTTTTGGAGGGCTTGCCGGTAGAGTTCGTCCTGAAAATTCTTGATATATTCCAGTTTCTGCCGGTTGGTCAGCGTGTATTCCACATCGCCCCGGGCCAGTTCATAGGGGCGGGGCTGCCCGTCTTTGACCATTTCGGTGATGCGCAGGTAGTAACTGAAGTCTTCGGACTGCTCCACCAGCGTGCTTTGCTGCAGCCTTGCGTCGTCGGGCGACACATAATCGGGCAGCAGCTGGATGATTTTGTTGTAGGGGGTCCAGTTCTCTAAAAACATCTCCTGTGTAACCGCGTGTTGGTCGCAGTAGGTGCTGATCTTCTCCAAATCCTCGTCGTCCATGCCGCGCAACCACTGTGACAGTTTGGACTGGTGGGGCGCTCGGGTGGGGATTTTGATGAAAATACCTTTGATTATCGTCCCTTCCATCGGGAAATGTTTTTTTTCGCGCTCGTAGAAATTCCGCAACGAGTCTTCCGGGATGGGGGCGATCTTTTGGACTACCAGTTGTTGCTGATAGGCGTTGACGATGAGTTCGCGGCGGTATGTTTCCGCCATTTCGTCAATTTCGGTGGTCGTGTTGACGTTCTGAATGGCTTTGCTGTACATGAGCTGCGTGGTGGCCCATTGGCGCATGTAGTTTTGTACGAATTCCACGCTGTCCTGACCGGTCAACCCGTCGGGAATCACGCTTTTCAGGTGGTCGAGGTACAGGGTTTGACCCTCCACCTGCATGACGGCGCTCGGCTCAACGGAGGCATGGGTGAAGATATGTTCGGCCGTCTGCTTGATTTTATCACAACCGATGAGCAGCCCCGGAAGCAGTATGAAAGCGACAATCCGTTTTAGCATGGAGTCAGTGTTTTAGCGATTCGCGGAATGCCGGATCAATGACAACGGGGTATTGTGCGCGCAGCCGTTGCAACCACTGGCGTTCCAGGTCGTCCTGGAAGTCGCTGATTACCGCTCCTTGTATCGCATGGTAGGATTCCGGGTACTTGGAGTAGGAACCCGTTGACAGGAATGCGTACGGATAGCCTTCCGGCATCGGTTTTGCGTCCTGTCCGTATTTCTCGTGGTCCACTACGGCGTTTACGCCCGGTTCGAAGCGGCCCTCCTCAATGCGTACCAGTTCTTTGCCGTCGGCATTGAAATGGTTGAGCAGGGTGGTTTTCAGATAAGGCTCCCCTGTGGTCCGGGCAATTCTTTTCGCCCGCTTGAAGGTGGATTTGTCGGCGCAGTAGATCACCAACCCTGTGTAATGGGGGGTAGGCCAGGCGTAGTTTTCCTTGTGTGTTTCAAAGTAACGTTCCAGTCCAAGCGTGTCGCGTGTGGCAGGCTCCCATACTTCGCGGTTGCTGATGTTGAAGAGCAGGATGCCGTCGCGGTACTCCTGCATCAGACGTCCGAACTCCGGGTATTTCGTCTCCAGATGGCGGTCCTCGTAGTCGCGCAGTGCGAAGGCGACAAACTGGTCAACGGAATCGGGGCCGCAGAGGTTGTTTACGACAAATTCGTGCAGGTCGCTGCGCATCAGCACCTCGTCGGCATAGGTGGCCAGGGTGTCTCCGCGTCCCCATTGGAAATGGTAGTCGCGTTTGAGCCCGTCGATGAAGCTTTGCTCAATCAGTCGGGAACGGTCGTCCATGCGGACACGCATCTCCAATTGTGGCTTGACTTCCTCAAATGCGGGAGCGTTGCGGTGTCCGAGCAGTTTGACAATGTGCCAGCCGTAGGGGGCTTCAATCTTGATGATTTCGCCGCTGTCCTTCATGGCGAACACCGCTTTTTCAAAATAGGGATTGGTCCGGCCGATACCGATCCAGGGAAGTACTCCGCCCTGCTGGGCGTTCTGCTGGTCGTCCGAGTTGGCTTTGGCCAGCTCGGCGAAATCGTCCGGACGGGCGAGTGCCAGTTGGTACAGGCTGTCCACAGCTTGGCGCATGGAGTCGATCTGTGCGTCGGTGGCATAGCGTTGCATGGTCTTGAAGATATGGGCCAGCAGCACCTCGCCCGAAGCGGGCCGGCGGTCGCGTACATAGATGAGGTGGTAGCCGAACTGCGTGCGGACCGGTTCGGAAATGGATCCGACGGGTGTGTTGAAGGCTGCCTGCTCAAAAGGGAACACCACCATGCCACCCGTGATGTAGCCGATGGCGCCGTGGTTGGTATGCTTGCTCGGATCGTCCGACACCGCATCGGCTACGGACGAGAAATTCTCGGGTGTAAGTGCAGCCCGGATCTTGCGGGCGCGTTCCAATGCCTCCTCGTCACCGCCCTGGCGGTCTATGGAGAAGAGGATGTGGCATACGTCCACCTCCTCTTTCAGATGTTCGTACGCTTCTTTTACATAGGATTGAACGGCTGTACTGTCGGTCATGTACCCGGCGGCCACCTGTGCCCGGTAGCCGTCGAACTCTTCCTGGAATCCGGGTTCACGGTCCATCCCTTCCGCGTAGGCGGCATGGACTTTGAGCCGGAAATTGACGAACATGTCCAGATAGTCGGCTGGCGACAATTCCGTACCGGATACATGGGTGTTGTTCTTACTGTAATAGTAATCGAACAAACTGCGGTCAATCGGTTCGTCGCCGATGGTGACAACGGTCTGCGCACAGGCGCCCATCACCGTCAGAACTGCGGACAATCCGGCAAACAGTCGTCTCTTTCCCATATTACTCGCCTCTTGAATAGTTAGGAGCTTCCTGCGTGATGGTTACGTCGTGCGGATGGTTTTCGCGTACACCGGCGGCGGTGATGCGTGTGAACTTGGCATCGTGCAGTTTTTCAATGCTGTCGGCTCCGCAGTACCCCATGCCCGAACGCAGACCGCCGAGCAATTGATAAACCACTTCGTAAAGTGTGCCTTTGTAAGGGACACGGGCTACGATACCTTCCGGAACCAGTTTTTTGACGTCGTCTTCGGCATCCTGGAAGTAGCGGTCCTTGGATCCTTTCTGCATGGCTTCCAACGAGCCCATACCGCGGTAGGATTTGAACTTACGGCCGTTGTAGATGATGGTTTCACCCGGAGATTCCTCCACGCCGGCCAGCAGAGATCCGGCCATGATGCAGTAGGCACCGGCGCACAGGGCCTTGACAATGTCGCCGGAGTAACGGATGCCGCCGTCGGCGATGACGGGGACGCCCGTGCCCTTCAGGGCGCTTGCCACATCGTAGATGGCCGACAACTGGGGAACGCCTACGCCGGCAATGATGCGGGTGGTGCAGATGGATCCCGGTCCGATGCCGACCTTG
This sequence comes from Paludibacteraceae bacterium, assembly GCA_017959385.1. Lineage (GTDB taxonomy): Bacteria > Bacteroidota > Bacteroidia > Bacteroidales > Paludibacteraceae > Enterocola. The sequence goes on along the minus strand of JAGDAS010000128.1, from coordinate 2,523 downwards.
ACACCGTCGGCACCTGCTTCGACCAGGGCTTTGGCGGCGGCACCGGTGGCGATGTTGCCCACTACGATGTCAATGGAGGGGAAGCGTTTTTTCGCTTCCTTAAGGGTCTCGATTACTCCTTTGGAATGACCGTGCGCCGTGTCGATGATGATGGCGTCCACACCGGCGTCCACCAAGGCGGCAATCCGCTCAAAGGTGTCTTTGGTGACGCCTACGCCGGCGGCTACGCGCAAGCGGCCCATGGCGTCCTTGCAGGCCATGGGTTTGTCTTTGGCTTTGGTAATGTCTTTATAGGTGACCAGACCGACCAGCTTGCCGCTTTTGTCCACCACGGGCAGTTTCTCAATTTTGTGCTCCTGCAGAATTTTGGCGGCGGCCTCCAAGTCGGTTGACTGGTTGGTGACCACCAGGTTGTCCTTGGTCATCACTTCGTCCACGAGCCGCTTGGTGTTGCGCTCGAAACGCAGATCGCGGTTGGTGACGATACCCACCAGTTTCTGTTGCTCGTCCACTACAGGGATGCCGCCGATGTGGTATTCCTTCATCAGGGCGAGGGCGTCGGCTACGGTCTTCCCCTGACGGATGGTGACAGGGTCGTAAATCATGCCGTTCTCGGCACGTTTGACGATGTGGACCTGCTTGGCCTGTTCGGCGATGGTCATGTTCTTGTGAATAACACCGATGCCACCTTCGCGGGCGATGGCGATGGCCATTTTCGCTTCAGTAACCGTATCCATGGCTGCCGAGACAATGGGCGTCTTCAACTCAATGTTGCGCGAGAATCTGGTGGTCAGATTCACATCGCGCGGAAGTACTTCGGAATAAGCTGGAATCAGAAGGACGTCGTCGAAGGTCAGTCCGTCCATGACGATTTTGTCTGCAATAAATGACATAGTGTTGGAGATTTTATGTAAAGTATTGCGTGCAAAATTACGAAATTTGACGGAAAACGTGCGTGTTTTTTGGTAAAAAATGCAAAAAAAGAACGCCCGCTGCGACATTCCCGGCAGTGGGCGTTCTTTAATCGGCGAATCGTGTTCCGAACCGCATGCGCGGTGTGATATCCTCCAGTGTCCGGGACGCTGTGACCCGGTACATGCGCTGATTGGTGGTCGGGTGGTCCAACGGTCCGTACTGCGGCCGATAGGGCCCCAGTTTGACGTAGTTGAAATGCTGTAGCGGGAAGTCCTTGGGCAGATGCTCACGTCCTGAGTACCAGGCGGTTTTGATCCGAGGATGGACGGCTTCGGCCAATGCCGCCACTTCGAGGGGGGCGTTGTCGCCCCCCATGAAGCACAGGCAGGTAATGGTTTTTCCGTACCGGTCAAGCAGACCGTTGACGATTTCCGTGGTCAGTTCCTCGCCGGTGTCCGTCTGCAATTGGGGGCTGTGACAGCCTTCGCAACGGCAGGGACAACACGAGAGGTTGACGGCCAGCGTTACTTCGTCGGGGACTTCGCGGAATACGATGTCGAAATTGACGTACTTCAGCATCCGGTAGCCTCCGGCTTCAGGTAGTAACGGCGGGCGGCCTCTTCCTGACGGGGCAGCGAGAAACTGCTGATACGTTTCATGTATCCGATGATGCGGGTCAGGTAGTCCACGTTCTTGCTGTGGCAGTGCGGACATTCGTGCAGGTAGCGCTTGTCAATCGTGCCGCACTCGTTGCAGATGGTGTTGGGGATGTTGAAGGTGAAGTAATTGCATCCTTCCACTGCGGCCACGTGCAACAGCTGGCGGTATTGCGCCTGCGTCAGGTGCTCCTCCAAATTGAGATGGAGGGCCGAACCGCCGGTCAGGTGCTCGATGTAGCGGCGTCCGTGCAGACGCATTTTGTCCACGACGTTGAGCGACTGGTCCTCTACAATGTAGAAGTAGCTGTTGTAACAGTTGCGCGGTACCCAGTAACCGTCCTCGCGGTCCCACTTGGCATGCTTTACGCCTACGTTCTCGGCGGGGATCATTTCGCAGTTGAACATGACTTCCTTGGTGCGGTACTGCTTGTTGTATTTCTCCACAATGCCCAGTACGTTTTGCACGAAGTGCTCGTACTGTTCGTTGTCCTTGATGGGGATGTGCAGGTATTCGGCGGCCTCCACCAATCCGTTGACACCGATGGTGAGGTACTGACGCGACATGTTGATGTAGCCGGCGTCGAACAACGGGAGCATACCCTTGTCCTTGAGCATCTTCAGGTTCTCGTTGTAGGCGAGCTGCACCTTGTGGGTGAGATCGACCACTTCCTCCAGGAAGGTCTGGTAGGACAAACCCTGTTTGATGGCGTATTGGATGCAGCGGTTCAGATTGATGGTGAGTACGCTCTTGGAACCCGTTGATACACCACCGGCACCCAGCGTGTAGCTGAAGCCGTTGTCCTGGATCTCGTTGCGCAGACGGCAGCAGCTGCTGAGCGAGTCGGCGTTGTCGCTCATGTAGGTGAAGAAGGAGTGTCCTTCGCTGTACATTTGAGCGTTGAAATCGCCGTATGCCTTGTCTTTCGGTTCGTCATTTTCCGTAAGGAGC
>JAGDAS010000127.1 GCA_017959385.1 Paludibacteraceae bacterium | reverse complement strand
GATGGTCTCCCAGATGGCGTAGCCGTAGGGCTTGATGACCATACATCCGCGCACGGCACTCTGCTCAGCCAGGTCGGCCTTCACCACCAGCTCGTTGTACCATTTCGAATAGTCCTCACTGCGAGGAGTCAGTTTTTGATAATTTGCCATATAATGTATTGTTGATTTGCTCGATTGTTTTCCGTTTCGCCGAAAATCGGCGACAAAAGTACTGCTTTTTTTTGACATACGCAAGCGCGCACGTATTTTCTATGGAAAAAAGTGCATATGCGCACCTGTAGGAAACAATTTTCCATTTCCCATTTTCTGTTTTCCGTTAAATTTCGTATCTTTGCACCGCAAAACGGCAAAACCATGAAACGATTCTTCTTCATCGCTCTGATGGCACTCGGAGCGTGGACTGCAGCAACGGCTTCCGGCAATACGCTGGAGCGGGTGATTCACTATCCCTCGGTGGACCAGGATAACCAAGCCATCCTGCTGTCCGGCAAACTGTCTGTGCCGCAGGACCAACCGGCCAAGGGCATCATCCTGCTGCCGCATTTCACGATCGGTTCCAACCGTGAGGCGCCGTCCAACCGGTTGACCAAAGATGCCAAAATGCTCAAGGACGAGTATGTGCTCATCATGCCCGACTATCTCGGCTACGGCATTTCCCGCGATCGTGTTCATCCGTATCTGGATGGCGAACTGACGGCCCGCAACACCGTGGATATGTATCTCTACACCCGCTCTGTTCTTGACAGCCTCGCACTCGGCCTGCCCACCGACAGCATCTATATCGTCGGCTACTCGCAAGGCGGCGCAACAGCCCTATGGACGCTGCGCCTGATAGAGGAGCAGTACGCAGGGCAAATACATGTCAAGCGCTGCTTCGTGGGGAGTGCACCCTGCGATGTGGCCTCCATCTATGATGCAGCCGTGCTGCACAACCGTACCAGTGTGCCGGCACTCATACCGCTGCTCACCTACGGCACCTCGGAAGCCTACCGGCTGAACCTGCAGATGGAGCAAATCCATACGCCTGCAGCCATCCGTGCGTACAAGAAATACATCGCCGACAAGGAACATGCGCTGGCCGCGGCCTATTTCGGAATGCCGCAACGCCGGATGAGCCACTGGATGACGGCGGCCGGTATGGACAAGACGCAGCCTGAGACGCGACGCCTGTACGACGGACTGCTGCGTTCCAGTTTGGTCCATATAGCCATTCGTGGCGATTCCATCGACAATTTCTGCCCGACGTGGACACCCCGTACACCCATGTATGTCTTCCACTCGCTTACCGACGAACTGGTGCCTGTGGACAATGCGCTGCACCTGCAACAATGTTTCCGAAACGTGCCGACCATCACCTGGGATTTCGGCCGCTACGGCGGACACCTCGGCGCTACACGCCATTTCATACCCAACGTGAAGAAAATGCTGGAGTCGGGTGTGGAATAATTGACAAAAAAAGTCTAAAATCGCAAGAACCGCCATACGCATTTGCGTATGTAAATTATTTTTTGTACCTTTGCACCGCGAAATATCAGCAAACACACAATTCGTAATTAATAATTTCTAATTTCAGTAATACTATGGCAAAAAAAGCATTGAACAAGTGGACCGCTCCCAAGAGCGTAGCTCCCGAGAAAATCATCCAGTTTGGTGAAGGTAATTTCCTCCGCGCATTTGTGGATTGGATCGTATGGAACATGAACGCCAAGACCAACTTCAACGGTTCGGTGGCAGTCGTTCAGCCTATCGACAAGGGTATGGTGGAGTGGCTCAACGGCCAGGACTGATTGTATCATGTCAACCTTCAGGGCCGTCTGGACGGCAAGGCCGTTAACTCGCTGGAGCGTATCGACGTGATCTCCCGCGCACTCAACCCCTACACCCAAAACTGGGCATTCATGGCATTGGCCGAGCAGCCGGAAATCCGCTTCGTGATCTCCAACACCACCGAGGCCGGTATCACCTTTGACGACAGCTGCAAGTTCACCGACGCTCCCGCTTCTTCTTATCCGGGCAAGCTGGTTCAGTTGCTCTTCCGTCGCTACAAGACCTTCAACGGCGACCCGACCAAGGGCTTGATCTTCATGCCGTGCGAGCTGATCTTCCTGAACGGACACCATCTGAAGGACTGCATCCGCAAGTACATCGAGCTCTGGAAAGACGATTTCGGAGCTGACTACCAGGGCT
>JAGDAS010000126.1 GCA_017959385.1 Paludibacteraceae bacterium | reverse complement strand
AGCCGGGTACCCAGCCCTGCGGCAAATATCATGGCGTTCATGAATCAGGCGTTGAAGAGTTGTTGAATGTTTTGCTCCCGATGGGTGAGTCGGACCCGGAAGCCCTGCCGAGCCAGGTGTTCGGCCAAGTGCTGCGCGCTGTAAACAGAACGGTGGCGCCCTCCGGTGCAGCCGAATCCGAACTGCAGATGGGTGAACCCGCGTCTGGCATATTTGGAGGCTGACGCATCGGCCAAGGCACAGGCATGTTCCAAAAAGGTCAGAATCTCACCGTCTTTTTCCAAAAATTCTTTCACAGGGGCGTCCAACCCGGTCAATGCTTTGTATTGTTCGTAGCGACCCGGATTGTGTACCGCCCGGCAATCAAACACATATCCGCCACCGTTTCCGCTGTAATCGGTAGGCAGACCTTTCTTATAGGAGAAACTGAAAACGTCGATGGTTAGACGGCCGTCTTCGGTTTCGGGGGCGGGGAATCGGTCGCACATTTGCCGTAAGGCAGGCCACAGCGTCGGATAACCGTTTAGGTCGTTGTCGGCAAGGAATCCGCTTAGCTGACGGATGGCAGGAGGGATGCTTTGTACAAAATGCGCTTTGTGTTCGATCAGCCCACGGAAGCCGTAGGCACCCAATGTCTGCAGCAGCCGGAAGAGGATCATGGGCGTGAGCGCACGACGGTATTCATCGCGGCTGCAGGGACGGGAGGTTTGCAGGGCGTTGAAATAGGTAGTTTCCAAATCGGCTTTTTCCTGTTGGGTGAAGCCGGCTTTCGCCTGGTAGATGAAGGAGGCTGCGTCGTAGAGGCAGGGGCCCTTGCGCCCTCCCTGGAAATCAATGAAACAAGGCAGGTCGTTGTAAATCATGATGTTGCGCGACTGGAAGTCACGATACATGAAGGCGGACCACTCTGGTTGTTGCAATTGCCGACAGAGGGACTCGAAGTCATCTTCCAGCCCGACTTCGTCGAATTCTATGCCGGAGGGCTTGAGAAAATCGTATTTGAAATAGTTGAGATCCCAGAAGATGCTCCTCCGGTCCATCTCAGCTACAGGAAAGCATTGACTGAAATCCAAGTCGCTGCCACCTTCAAACTGGATACGTGGAAGTGTTTGCAAGGTCTGGTGTGCAAGCTGCAGAGCCTTTGTATGGTCCGACGTGAGCAGAGCGAAGAGCGATGTGTCGCCGAAATCGTCAGTCAGATAGGAAAAAAAGTCCTCCGAGACCTTTAGGACTCGGGGGACTGCTATGTTTTTGCGAAAAAAATGTCCGGCCAGATAGATGAAAGCCTTGTTCTCGGCCAATTGGTTGCCGATGACGCCGATTACACTCCGCTCACCATCCTGCAGCCGGTAATACTGCCGGTTGGATCCGGAATTGGCGATGAGAGTTACGCTTTCCGGCCGGTGCCCGAAGCATTGTTCAAAAAGGATTTCGGGCGTGGTCATTTTATTGCGGACGGTTGTTCTTCAGATCGAGAATCGTATCGTGCTGCTTCTCACGTTTGTTTTTCGCTTTCTCCAAATCTTTGGTGACGGCGGTGAGTTTCTGGCTGAGTTTGGTCTTCTTGTCCTGCAGCTTGGCGGCTTCCTTCTGTTCTTTGGCCAATACCTTGGCGTCAACCGTAGCGGAGGCTACCGTGCGTTGGGCTTCCAGACGTTTGATGGCTTCGTCGTTCTCCTGAATATCCTTCTCCAGATTGCGTTTTTCCTTGACGAGTTTGTCGTATTCCTTCTGTGCGTCATCGAGGGCGTCCTCGGCCTCGGCGATCTTCTGGTTGTGGATGTAGTTGCGGATGGTCAGATCCAAACCGTCCAACCATTCGGCCACGCGTTTTTGAGCCTGGCGGTCGCGTACGTCAACATAGTTGGCGTAGCCGGTGGACATCAGGACTTGCACCGTACCGGCCGTCTTGGTGCCGGCATAACCGATATACAGATCGAAATTGTTGTCCCACAGATGATTGTACTTGGTTCCCATATAGGCGGTGAAATTGTTCTTGGCGCCCTTTCCTTTCAGGCCTTCCGATTTCAAACGTTCGCTGACTGCGGCTTGAATGGTCTTGACGGGGTACGGATAGTCTTTTGCGAATACGGAAACCATTTCTTTGTTGGGGCCGGCAACCGTACGTACATCGACGAGCGGGGTGCCGAAACCATTGCCGTTGGCAAATGCACTGGTGGCGCTGATGAACACGGCCAATGCGAGATTCAATAATTTTTTCATGTTTTTGTGTTCGTTTAAAATAATATGCAAAGGTAGTAAAATTTTTTGGGGAAACCGGAATCCGGGATTTTTTTAGAATTCATCATCGAAGTCCATGTTTTCATCGCTTTGTGATCCTTTACGGAGCTTCTTATTATTCTTTAAGTTGCCGAACTTGTAGCTGATATTGAGCCTGTAATTGCGTCCGACCGTCGTGTTGGCGCTTTCCTGTGTGAACCCGTCACCGTAGGAGGTACGGACGGTCCGGCTCCGCGAATCGAGCAGGTCGCGGCAGTTGAAGGACAGCGTCAGGGATTTTTTGAGCAATGACAGACGCAGACCGAAATCCAGCGCATATTCGTGTCCTACCGATCCTTGTGCTACGATGTGGGGGGCACGGTAGTAGCCGGTGAGTTGGGCCGACAGGTTGTCGATGATTTTGATATTGGCGTTGATCCGGGCCTGCCAGGAGAAGGTCTCGGTGCGTTTGATGTTGTATTCCTCATTGCCTGCCAATTGGTAGTAGTAACCGCTGACGGTGGTGGTCAGGTCCAGATAGTCTTTGAACAACCGGTTCTTGCTGATCAGCTCAATGCCGACGTGCTGGTCGTAGGTCAGGTTGCCGTAGGTGGTGGTCATGTAGCCGGCTGAATCGGTTCGCAGTTGCTGGATGACATTCTGTGTGTAGCGGTAAAAGAGTCCGGCGGTCAACGTATGTTTTTCCCAAACTTTCAAGTAGTTCAATTCCAGTGCATTGGCGAGCTCCGGTTTCAAGTCGGGGTTGCCGAAGGTGATGTCGGTCGGGTCAGTGCGGTCCACATAGTTGTTGATCCGACGCCCGCGCGGACGATTGATGCGTCGGGTATAGTTGAGCTGGATTTCGTTGTCTTTGGGCAGGGAGAAACTCAAGTAGGCAGAGGGAAACAGGTTGAAATAGTGGTTACGGTGGCCGTTGGCGGTAATGATGGATTCTTCGCCGCGCAGTCCAAGTTGCAACCCGAACCAGTCGAAGCGGCTGCCGTATGAGGCATAGAGGGCGTAGATTTGTTCGTCATAGTGGAAAGGATTGTCCTTGATAGTCTCGCGGGAGTTCTGCCCGGCGGTAGAATCCTGGGTGATGTCGGTGCTGGCGGTGTTGCGCCATTGCGCTTTTCCCCCGGCTTCGATTTTCGTGTCTTTGCCGATACGGTAGAAATAATCCACTTGGGCGGCCACTTCATGTCCCTGTTCGTCGGCTTGTTGGAATTGGAACCGTTCGGAAAGTGCCGGGCCGCTGACCACTTGGTTTTTGTAGTCGCTCGACGATTTCCGGGTCCTTCCGGTATAGTTGACGGCGGCCGAAAGTTCGTTGCGGTCTTTGACAAAGCGGTGGGTGTAGTCGAGACCTGCATAATAAAAACCCATGGCACCGTTGCCGGAGGTGATACGGTCGCGGATGTAGGTGGTGTCGCCGGCTTCATCCGACTGGATGTAGTGCAGGTTGCGCTGATTCCAATGGCGGCCGTACATGCCGTAAGCGCTCATGCCGATATCGTCGTTGGCTGTGGCATGGTACGTTACAGTGCCGCGTAGGAATCCGTTGACGCGGTCGCGGGTGGATGTGTTGGTTTGTTGCAGCAGGGTGGTGTCGCCGTCGGCGAAACTGGTGCGGTTGGTGTAGCTGCCGTTCTCCCGTTTGTTGGAGCGGGCGCTGGCGTTGAGGGAGAAGTCCCATTTACTGCTGCTCAGCGTGTAATTGAATCCGAGATTGCCGCCCGGGTAGGGAGCTCCCTCCTGGTACTGCAGACCGGCCGACACATTGGCCAGGTAGGTGGATTGCTGGCTGTCCTTGAGGACGATGTTGATGATGCCGGCGCTTCCTTCCGGGTTGTATTTGGACGACGGGTTGGTGATGAGCTCAACGCTTTGGATGGATTCGGCGGGGATCATTTCCAGGACATCCCCTTTGTCCGTGTCGGACAGACCGGAGGGCTTGCCGTTGATCCATATTTCCACGGCATTGCTGTTGCGCAGCGAAATGTTGCCGTCGGTATCCACATGCACCGATGGCATGTTCTGGAGGATGTCGGTGGCGGAGGCGCCTTCGGTAACAATGCTTTCGGAGACATTGAACACCTTTTTGTCTATGTCGAGCCGCATGGCGGAGCGGTGCCCCGTCACTTCAACGGTTTGCAGGAGCTGGCTGTCCTCTTTCAGCAGCAGGCGGGGAACCCGTACCTGGGGGTGGGATTCGGAAACGGTTACGGTTACACTCCTGGCTTCGTAGCCTGCCAGCGATGCCTGCACCGTATATTTGCCGTAAGGGAGGGAATAGGTGTACTGGCCGTCAATGTCGGTCATGCCTCCGCCGGCGGGTTGGGTGCTTCCCTCCGGGTAGATGATGATGGTGGCGAACTCGAGCGGTTCCTGCGTGGAGCCGTCCAATACTTTGCCCGATACGGTGCCTTGCGCATGGAGTGCCAGGGTGGCGGCCAGGGCTGTCAGAAGGATAAGCAGTCTTTTCATACCCGCATTTGACGTAAGGTGGGTGTGGAAAGTTTACTGTTGGGTCAGAAAACTTTGTATGGCTAAATCGTAGGAAAGCAATCCGAATCCGAAAATGCATCCGCGGCACACCGGTGTCAGGTAGGACTCGTGCCGGAACGGCTCGCGGGCGGTGACATTGGAGATGTGCACTTCGACCACGGGCGTGCGGATGGCCTTGACGGCATCGGCGATGGCGATGGATGTGTGCGTGTAGGCGCCAGCGTTCAACACGATGCCGTCGTAGGAGAAACCGGCCTCGTGCAGGCGGTTGATGATTTCGCCCTCTACGTTGGACTGGTAGTAGTCGATTCCGATTCCGGGAAATCGTGCGCCAAGTTTGGCGAGGTAGGACTCAAACCCCTCATTCCCATAGACGCCCGGTTCGCGGACGCCTAGGAGATTGAGGTTTGGACCGTTGATGATGAGAATCTTCATGTGTTATTCTACAATAGTAATCCAACCATGCGTATCAGGCTCGTCGCCGTACTGGATGGCACGCAGTTTGTGGTACAGTTTGGTGCATACCGGCCCCGGCTTGCCGTCTTTGCTGAATACATACGAGACATTGTTGTCGCGGTCGTCGAGGCGTTCAATCGGGCTGATTACCGCAGCAGTTCCGCAGGCCCCCGCCTCTTCGAAGGTAGGCAGTTCGTCAACAGGAATGGGGCGTCGCTCCACTTTCATGCCCATGTCCTCAGCCAGCTGCATCAGGCTTTTGTTGGTGATGGAGGGGAGGATGGAAGTGGACTTTGGTGTAACGTAGGTGTTGTTCTTGATGCCGAAGAAATTGGCGGCACCGCACTCGTCGATGTATTTTTTCTCCTTGGCGTCTAGGTAGAACTCCGACGAATAACCTTGCGCGTGAGCCTCTTCGTGCGCGGCCAGGCTGGCAGCGTAGTTGCCTCCGACCTTATAGACACCCGTACCGAGCGGGGCTGAACGGTCGTACCGGCGTGTGATCAGGTAGGGGTTGGTGGCAAATCCGCCTTTGAAGTACGGGCCTACCGGTGAGGTGAACACGATGAACATGTAGTCTTTGGCCGGGTTGACGCCAATTTGGGGCGTGAAGCCGAACAGGACCGGACGGATGTATAGGGAGGCGCCGCTTTCGTAAGGAGGTACGAATTCGGCGTTCGCCTTGACGGCCATGACAACCGCTTCCTTGAATGCGCCTTCCGGCAAAAGCGGCATGCAGATACCCTTGCAGGTCGATTCCAGGCGCTTGGCATTCTCGTCAATGCGGAATACACGGATTTTCCCATCTTTGCCACGAAAAGCCTTCAGTCCTTCGAAGGCCTCTTGCGCATAGTGCAGGCAGGTGGCGGCCATATGCATATTGATCGTCTCTTCTGTGTGCAGTTCCAATTTGCCCCATGCGCCGTTGTGGTATTCGCAGCGTACGTTGGCGTTCGTTTTCATGTAGCCGAATCCCAATTCGGACCAATTGATGTTTGCCATAAGTACTTTGTTTGAAATGTTCCTTGCAAAATTACAATTCTGTTTTGAAAAATGCAAAGAAGAAATATTCAAAATAACGTCATTTGGTTGTGAAATTCCGACTATTTCATTATATTTGTACTGAAGTCGGCAGAGCGGCTGTTGTTTTGGAAAAGTCACTGACATATCTCAAGGCGCTGGCGTATCCCATCGGGTGGATATACGCATTGGCGGTAAGGATTCGCAACAATCTTTACGACAAGGGCGTGTGCCGCAGTGTGAAGTTCGGGAAGCCTGTGATTTCGGTCGGAAACATCACGGCCGGAGGTACCGGCAAAACGCCGCATGTGGAGTACTTGCTGCACCGGCTGGAGAAACGTTACAAGGTGGCGATGGTCAGCCGGGGCTACAAGCGTAAGTCCAAGGGATTCCATGAGGCGTCGGAAGGAGCGGATTGCTTCCTGCTCGGCGACGAACCCTGTCAGATTCACCGGAAGCACCGCGGGGTGGTGGTGGCTGTGGATAAGGACCGTCGGCATGCCATCCACCGGTTGATGGCGGTGCACCCCGATTTGCAGGTGTACGTGCTGGACGATGCCTTCCAATATCGAAAAATCCAACCGGGACTTTCCATTCTGCTGCTTGATTACAACCGTATGGTGGAGGACGACCGCATAATGCCTTACGGTTGGCTGCGGGAACCTGCCTCGGCCAAGGACCGTGCCGATGTGCTGGTGATCAGCAAATGTCCGTCCGATATGAAGCCGATCGAAGCGCGTCAACTGCTTAAACAGGTGCGTCCGCGCCCCTATCAGAAACTTTTCTATTCCACTTTCCGTTACGGGCAGCTGCGCGGGGTGTTCCACACCGACCGTAAGTTGTCCGCCAAGTCGCTGGCCGAAAACGACACTTCCATACTGCTTTGTACGGCCATTGCGGAGCCTGAGGTGCTGGAGGCGCATTTGAAAAAGAGCGGCCGCCGGGTGGAAACGCTGTATTATCCCGACCATCATTATATGGATCAGAAGGATGCGGACGAGCTCCAACGTCGTTTTGATGCGATGCCCGGTGCGTCCAAAATCATTGTGGTGACCGACAAGGATGCCGCCAAACTGAGCAACAACCCCTATTTGCCGGAAGCATTGAAGGAGGCGGTCTATTGCATTCCGCTCAAGGTGGAGTTTTTGTTTGACAAAGTGGAATCATTCGATAAAATGATAGATGAATATGTTGCAGCAAATTGTTGAGACGGGCGAATACCTGAAGCAGCGTATGCAGTATATGCCGCAGGTCGCCATTATTTTGGGAACAGGACTGGGAGAGTTGGCTACTCAGATTACAGAGGCGCAGGAAATTCCTTATCAGGAAATTCCCTCATTCCCCTTGTCAACGGTTGAAGGACATAGCGGCAAGTGGATTGTGGGCAAGCTGGGAGATACCCGCGTGCTGGCCATGCAGGGGCGCTTTCATTTCTACGAGGGGTATTCGATGAAAGAGGTGACATTCCCCGTAAGGGTGATGAAGTATCTGGGAATCAAGTATCTGATTGTGTCGAATGCGGCTGGAGGAATGAATCCTGCGTTTAAGATCGGGGATCTGATGATGATCAGCGATCATATCAATTTGTTTCCGGAACATCCGTTGCGGGGGCGGAATTACAATGAATTGGGAGTCCGTTTCCCCGATATGAGCGAGGCATACGATGCCGAATTGCGCCGACGGGCCATGGAGATCGCACGCCGCAACGGGATCAAGTTGCAGCAGGGCGTGTATGTGGGCACACAGGGGCCCACGTTTGAGACGCCGGCGGAATACCGGTATTTCAAGGCCATCGGCGGCGATGCCGTCGGTATGTCAACGGTGCCGGAGGTGATTGTGGCCCGTCATGCCGGAATCAGGGTGTTCGCCCTTTCCATCATAACCGATTTGGGCGGTTTTGAACCGATACAGAAGGTTTCGCACGAAGAGGTGCAGCAGGTGGCCAACGAGGCGCAACCGCGTATGACGGCCATCGTCAAGGAATTGATTGCCGGTTTGTAGCCGGCTCTGTCATCCCGATATAGGTCAGGATGCGTCCTGAGCGTACGCCCATGCGCCGGGCGGAAAAGTAATCGGTGTCCTGCCAGGTGCAGATTCCTACGTCTTCGATTTGTTTTTCGGGGATGCCGTATTGGATGAGTCGGTCGTGATTGGCGGCCTTCAGGTCCATGTGCCATTTGCCGGAAGGCTGGAAGCGTCGGGCGATGCGCCGCATATCGAAGCCTTGGCATCGAAAGGCTTCGTACACTTCATCGCCTACTTCAAAGGCTGCCAGTGAGATGCCCGGCCCGATGGCGGCGGCCAGATGCCCGGGGTGGCAGTGGTAATGATGAATCAACAGGTTTAAGGTGTGTCCGGTAATATCGGCTGCGGTACCGCGCCAACCGGCGTGTATGGCAGCGCACACCCGTTCTTGCGGGTCGTACAGCAGCAGTGGAATGCAGTCGGCTGTGTGTATGCCGATGAGGATGCCAGTTTCGGCGGTGACGATGGCGTCTTTCCCTTCCAGCAATATTTGACGTTCTTCCGGACCGGTTTGATAAAATTCCGGACCGATGGACAGAATTTCGGTGCCATGCTGCTGGTGCGCGGTAATGAGCGGCATGCCGAAGGTCTGTTCCAACTGCCTGCGGTTGGCCAGTACCGCCTGTTCATTGTCTCCGCAATAGAGGTTGCAGTTGAACGTGGCGTAGCTGCCTTGGCTACAACCGCCGTGCCGGTCGGTATAGCCTGCCGTCAAACCGGTATATGCCCGGAATAGTTCAAATGAATGAAACATGTTCAAAGATACAAAAATCCTTGGAAAGTCAGGGAAACTTTCCAAGGATTTGCGTGCAACCGGGGTGTATCACGGGTATCAAATGGCTGCGAGCGCCTGCGACAGGTCTTCCAGAATGTCGTCAATATGTTCTGTGCCGATCGACAGACGGACGGTTGCCGGCGTGATGTGTTGCTCGCGCAGTTCGTCGGGCGACAACTGCGAGTGCGTTGTCGTGTAGGGATGGATCACCAGACTCTTTACGTCGGCCACGTTGGCCAAAAGGGAGAAAATCTTCAATGAGTCGATGAACTTCCATGCTTCCTCCTGGCCTCCATTGATTTCAAATGTAAAGATGGAACCTGCTCCGTTGGGGAAGTATTTTTGATATAGAGCATGGTCGGGATGGCTCTCCAAGGCAGGGTGGTTGACCTGTTTGACCTTGGGGTGTTTGCTCAGGAAGTCCACTACTTTGAGTGCGTTGGACACATGACGCTCCACGCGCAGGCTCAAGGTCTCTACACCCTGCAGCAGCAGGAATGCGTTGAAGGGTGAGATGGCTGCTCCAGTGTCGCGCAGGATGACGGCACGAATGCGTACTACGAAGGCTGCGGCACCGACTGCGTCGGCGAAGACAATGCCATGGTAAGACGGATCTGCTTTGGCCAGCGTCGGGAACTTGTCGGGGTTGGCTTTCCAGTTGAACTTGCCGCCGTCAACGATTACACCACCGAGGCTGCTGCCCTGACCGCCGAGGAATTTGGTGGCGGAATGCACGACGATGTCGGCACCATGCTCGATAGGACGAATCAGGTAGGGCGTTCCGAAGGTGTTGTCCACAATCAACGGCAGACCGTGCTTGTGTGCCACTGCCGATACACCTTCAATGTCCAATACGTCGCTGTTGGGATTGCCGAAGGTCTCGGCGAAGATGGCCTTGGTGTTGGGGCGGATGGCTGCTTCCAGGGCTGCCAGGTCGTTGACCTTGACAATGGTGTTGCTGACGCCTTGTCCGGCCAGCGTGTGCGTAATCAGGTTGTAGGAACCTCCGTAGATGTTGTCGGCGGCAACGATGTGGTCACCGGCCTGCACAATGTTTTGGATGGCATAGGTGATGGCTGCCGCACCACTGGATACGGCTAGTCCGGCGACACCGCCCTCCAAGGCCGCCACACGGCTTTCAAACACCCCTTGGGTGCTGTTGGTCAAACGACCGTAGATGTTGCCCGCATCGCGCAGTCCGAAGCGGTCGGCCGCATGCTGCGAATTGTGGAACACATAGCTGGCAGTCTGATAAATGGGTACTGCGCGGGCATCGGTAGCCGGATCGGCTTGTTCCTGACCTACGTGAATCTGCAAAGTCTCAAAACGGAAATTTTTCTTGTCGCTCATAGTCTTATTTTTTTAATTGTTATTTGTTTTACTTGGTTTGTTGATCACATTGCAAAGGTCGTGGGTTTGGATGATTCGACCAAAAAACTATGTGATATTGGAAAAAACTGTTTATATTTGCAGTGTGTTAAGTAAAATCTTCTACGAGAGGACCGATTTGAACACGGAAATGGAATAAAATACCAGCATATGAGTGAACAATTGGACGAAACGGACTTGCAAATCCTTAAAATCTTGCAAAAAAATGCCAAAATGACGACCAAAGAACTGGCGGATGCCGTTCATTTGACCCCTACTCCGGTTTTTGAACGACAAAAAAGACTGGAGCGCCAGGGATATATCCGGCGTTATGTGGCGGAATTGGATCCCGAAAAGCTGGGAAAGAACCTGTTGGTGTTCTGCAAGGTAAAACTCAAGCAGATCAACCGCGACCAGGCGGATCTGTTTGTTACCCGTATCTTATGCATACCGGAGGTGACCGAATGCTACAATATCAGCGGTTCGTACGATTATTTATTGAAGATCCGTACGCAGGATATGAAACATTACCAACAACTGGTTCTTTCCCAACTCGGTCAGATAGAGCCGGTTGGTTCGGTAGAGAGCATCTTTGTCATTGACGAGGTGAAGCGCAGTTTCGGCATCAACCTCTGATTATCCGGCCCAACCTTCCCGATCCAGGTTCCGGTATGTGATGGCCTCCGACAAATGCTGCGGCAGAATGTCCGCGCTTTGGTCGAGATCGGCAATGGTGCGCGCTACTTTCAAAATACGGTCGTATGCTCTGGCGGAGAGATTGAGCCGCTGCATGGCTTGACGCAGCAGTTCCGCTCCGGTGTCATCCACCCGGGCGTACTTCCGCAGCAGACCGGCGGTCATTTGGGCGTTGCAATGCACGCCTTTGACTTTGGCGTAGCGTAATTCTTGTATTTTCCGGGCTGCCATTACGCGTTGCCGGATGGCCGAACTGGGCTCGGCTGTCCGCAGGGTCGCCAGTTTGTCAAAAGGGACAGGAACGATTTCCATGTGAATGTCTATCCGGTCCAATAGCGGTCCTGAAATCCGGTTCAGATACCGTTGGACAACACCGGGACCACATACACAGTCGCGATCCGGATGGTTGTAGAACCCGCAGGGGCATGGATTCATGGAGGCGACCAGCATGAAACTGGCGGGGTAATCCACAGAGAAATTGGCCCGCGAAATGGTGATACGACGGTCTTCCAACGGCTGTCGCATCACTTCCAGTACCGAACGCTTGAATTCCGGCAGTTCGTCGAGAAACAGCACGCCGTTGTGCGCCAGGGAGATCTCTCCCGGTTGCGGATAGGCGCCTCCCCCTACCAGCGCGACATCCGAGATAGTGTGATGCGGACTGCGGAACGGACGCTGGTAGGTGAGCGCCGTACCCTGTGGCAGTTTGCCTGCTACCGAATGGATTTTGGTGGTTTCCAACGATTCAGCCAGGCTCAGGGGAGGTAGGATGGATGGCAACCGTTTGGCCATCATGGACTTTCCAGCTCCCGGAGGGCCGACCAGCAGGATGTTGTGTCCTCCGGCGGCGGCGACTTCCAATGCGCGTTTCACACTCTCCTGGCCTTTGACGTCGGCAAAGTCCAGGTCGGAGGCGTTGAGGTGTTGCTGGAATTCATGGCTCACATCCAATGAGGCGCGTTGCAACTCCAGTTCACCGTTGAGAAATCCGGCGACTTCACAAATCGTACTTACTCCATAGACTTGGATGCCGTCCACTACGGCTGCTTCCCGGGCATTCTCCTGGGGAAGCAGAATGCCTTCAAATCCCTCCTCTTTGGCTTTTAGTGCAATGGGTAGTGCCCCTTTGATGGGCAGGATGCATCCGTCGAGCGACAACTCGCCCATAATCAGGTAGTTGCTCAACCGCTCTTCGGCGATTTGACTGTTGGCG
Source organism: Paludibacteraceae bacterium (assembly GCA_017959385.1). Classification (GTDB taxonomy): domain Bacteria; phylum Bacteroidota; class Bacteroidia; order Bacteroidales; family Paludibacteraceae; genus Enterocola. Next base: position 2,979 of record JAGDAS010000126.1, on the reverse strand, counting down.
GCCAGCAACGCCATGGCCAAAGCCAGATCGTAAGCGGCTCCTTCCTTGCGGATGTCGGCCGGTGACATGTTGACGATGACCTGTTGCCGTGGAAATTTGAAGTTGTTGTAGGTGAGGGCGGACAGGATGCGTTCGTGGCTTTCCTTGACAGCACTGTCGGGTAGTCCGACCAAAAAGAACTTGATACCTTGTGATACGTTCACCTCAATGGTGACGATGGTGGCGTCGATACCTTGTACCGCCGCACCGAATGTTTTAACTAACATAAGGGATATAAGAAAGGATGGAATTGTTTCGGGGTGTCGGGGTGTGCAGGGGGATTTTCGGGGTGTTTATATTATATAGGTTACTCGTGTTTCAGTTTGGCGATGATGGTCTCGTTGCCTACCGTTTCGTCGTCGTTTTCAACAAATATTTCGGCATCCATGGGCAGGTAAAGGTCCACGCGCGACCCGAACTTAATGAAACCCATCTGCCGGTTGATGCTGCAGTTTTCGCCTTCTTTGGCATAGGTGACGATACGGCGTGCCAGGGCGCCGGCCACCTGGCGGACCAGGATGTGCTGGCCGTTGGGGGCTTCGATGACTACGGACGAGCGCTCGTTCTCCCGGCTGGATTTGGGAAGGTAGGCGGCCATTTTGCGTCCGGCCTGATGGGAAACATGCAGCACTTTTCCTCCAATGGGGAACCAGTTGGCGTGCATACTGAATACGGACATAAAGATGGAGACCTGCATACATTTGGCATGCAGGATTTCGTCTTCCATTACCGGTTCAATCACGACAATGCGGCCGTCGGCCGGCGCGATGACAAAATTCTCGTCGGCCAGGATGGTGCGGTTGTTGATGCGGAAGAAAAAGGTGAAGAACAAGAAGATGACGGCTGAAAGCGACAACGTGACAATGAAAGCCACGTGATTGTCCAGCAGAAACACTACGCCGTTGACAATAGCGATGAAGCAGAACAAAATGAGCAGTATGGTCCGACCTTCTTTGTGAATTTTCATAACATACGGATTATTTCCAAATAACATAGAACAACGGGTGTGGCAACCAGTATGCTGTCAAAGCGGTCCAGCACCCCTCCGTGTCCGGGGAGGATGTTGCCGGAGTCTTTTACACCCACCGAGCGTTTCAACAACGATTCCAACAGATCGCCATAGGTACCGAAAACAACAATCAGCGAGGCAAGGACAAACCATTGCCAGCAGTTTTGCTGTTCTCCCGTCAGGTACCAAAACAACAGGGCGCCGATCCAAGTGAAGACCAGACCTCCCAGGCTGCCTTCCCACGATTTTTTTGGTGAAACCCGCTCGAACAACCGATGTTTCCCCAACAGCGTTCCGACCAGGTAGGCACCCGTGTCATTGACCCATATCAGGACAAACAAAGCATAGGTCCAAATGATGTCGTGGCGTTCAGCCAGAAAATTGAGCATACCCAACGGGAGGGCGACGAGCAATTGTCCCATCAGGATGAATCCCAAATTGTGAATGGGGTGAGGTCCTTTGTCATAAAGTACGGCGATGTAGATGCCGATGGCCACTACAGGGTAAACTACCCAGATCCAGTCCTGTTGGAGGCAGGCATGCAGCACGCAGGCCAGATAGGGGAACATACCCAAAACGGCCATGGCGCATGCCGGCAGTTGGATGTCCTGGTGCAGATTGCCCATCCGATAGAACTCCAGCAGTCCGACGAAGGCGGCCAGTCCGGCCACCAGCGACAAGCTGTGCCACGGACTCTGGAAATAGATTCCGGCCAGTATCACGGCGACAAAGACCGCGCCGGTGCAGGTTCTTGTGATCAGATTACTTATCGACATCCGTTGGATTCTCCTCTTTGGGTTGCTCTTCAATGTTTTGTGGTGCTTCTTCGGCATTGTCGCCGTTGTTTTCGCGGCTTTCTTTCATCAATTCGTCCATCCGGCTGGTCCAGGGGCGTTTGCCGAAGATGCGTTCCACATCTTCTGTAAAAATCACTTCCTTGTCCACCAGTTGTTGGGCCAGTTCGGCATGTTTGCTTCGATTGGCCTGGATAAGATCCATCGCCCGTTTGTACTGAGAGGCAATGAGTTGCTGAACTTCCTTGTCTATGGTTTCAGCGGTTTTTTCACTATAAGGTTTGGTGAAGGAATATTCGCTTCCGGTGGAGTCGTAGTAGCTCAGATTGGCCAGCTTGTCGCTCATGCCGTAGTAGGCGACCATGGAATAAGCCATCTTGGTGGCGCGTTCCATATCGTTGAGCGCTCCGGTTGAAACTTTGCCGAACACGATTTCTTCGGCGGCGCGGCCACCCAGCAGGGCGCACATTTCGTCGCACATCTGTTCGCGTGTGGTCAGTTGCCGCTCCTCCGGCAGATACCAGGCGGCTCCCAATGACTTCCCTCGCGGAACGATGGTTACCTTGACCAGCGGATTGGCGTATTCCAACAACCAGCTGACCGATGCGTGACCGGCTTCATGCACGGCGATGGATTTTTTCTCGGATTGTGTCAGAATCTTGTCTTTTTTCTCCAATCCGCCGATAATGCGGTCCACAGCGTCCAGGAAGTCCTGTTTGTCCACTGCGCTTTTGTTGTGGCGGGCGGCAATCAGCGCCGCCTCGTTGCATACGTTGGCAATGTCCGCACCGGAGAATCCCGGTGTCTGCTTGGAAAGGAAATCGACATTCAGTCCCGGAGCAAGTTTCAGCGGACGCAGGTGAACGTGGAAAATCTCCGCACGCTCGTGTACGTCGGGCAACTCCACATGAATCTGCCGGTCGAAACGTCCGGCGCGCAACAGGGCTTTGTCCAAAATGTCGGCCCGGTTGGTGGCTGCCAGAATGATGACACCGCTGTTGCTGCCGAATACATCCATCTCGGTGAGCAGTTGGTTGAGAGTGTTCTCACGCTCGTCGTTGGAGTTTATGGCGGGACCCTTGCTGCGCGCCCGGCCTACCGCGTCCATTTCAGCGATAACGATGATGCAGGGGGCTT
>JAGDAS010000125.1 GCA_017959385.1 Paludibacteraceae bacterium | reverse complement strand
CCGCTAAGTTTTACCTTTTCGCATACCGATTCGCTCAAATGTTACGGTGATTCTGACGGTAAGCTGTGGCTCAACCGCCTCGAAGGAGGAACACCACCCTACACCGTACGCTGGGACTGGGTTGACTACAACGAAAAAGACAGCACCCTATTGCAGAAACGCGTCAACGAAACCCAACTGCTGACCGACCGGCTCAAGGCCTTCCGCTACGCATTGACCGTCACCGACGCCCATCGTTGCACCCGCAGCAGCGATACCTTCGCCATCCACGAACCGGACGAAATCAAGCCCTCCGTCAGCATACGGGCAAGCAACAACGTCTGCCCCGACGATGAACTCGACCTCGCCACCGCCGATGCGCACGGCGGCACACCGCCCTACGAGTTCATCTGGAAAATCAACGACCGCTTCGCCTACGGCGAGAACCTGTCCACCCTTCCCTTCGGAAAATTCCGTCTGAGCGTACGCGACGCCAACGACTGTCTGGTCCGTCGCGAATACACCACCGAAGGTCCCGACACCATCCGCGCCAACGCCCGGGTGATCGACGTCAAATGCCAGGGCGAAAACACCGGAGCCATTGAACTGGACCCGACCGGAGGCACCGGCGACATCCAATGCCGCTGGACCGATGCCCAAGGCCTGGAAGTGACCGACCTGCAGCACCTGGCCGAAGGAACATACTTCTTGACCATGACCGACGGACTCCGCTGCCAGGCCTTCGACACCGCCCACGTGGGCACCACCTCCCACATCCGCTTTGACCACACCGCCATACAGCCCTCCTGCTACTCGCTCGAGGACGGTGCCCTCGAAGTGTGCGCGCGCGGAGGCGTCGAACCCTACAACTGGGAGGGCGACTGCCTGCGGCTGGAACATATCGGACGGGGCATGCACCCGGTATCGGTGACCGACGCCGCCGGCTGCGTGAAAGACACTCTCATCGAGCTGACCGCCCCCGAAAGCATCACCCCCTTCCTGCCCGAACGGATCGCCCTCTGCGTCAACCAGGCCGGCCGCACACTCAGGGCCGACACACTGGCCTACCCCTCGGCCACCTACGTCTGGACACATGACGGCGACGTAACCGCCGAAGGACCCGTCTGCACCGTAAGCCGGCCCGGACACTACCGCCTGCACATGGAGTATGAAGGCTGCACCGAAGACAAGGACTTCGAAGTGCAGACCCTGGGCGACTCCATCGCCGCCTATTTCCTGGTGGCCTCGTTCGTACCGGTTGACGACGACGTGCGCGCCGTCAACCTGAGCCGACTGCCCGCCGACAAAACCGAGTGGCTCACCTCACCCAACGCCGACATCATCCGCAGCGACGAGCGCGAAATCCTGCTCTACTTCACCGAAAAGGGCAGCGCCGAAATCGGACTGCGCACCTACAAGGGGGCCTGCGTGGCGGAGTACTTCCAAACACTGCAGATCGTGGACGACGACCAGGTGGCGGCATACGACCGCTTCGGATCCGTGGTGGAGCAGTTCACCGTCAGCCCCAACCCATCCAACGGCAAGTTCAACGTCAAAGTGGCCCTCAATAAAGCCATGAGCTACACGCTGACGCTCCTGAGCGGCAAAAATGTCATGCAGACCGTCAGCCGCAACGACAGCCGCGGACAAATCGACGCCTTCCAACTCGAAGCCGTCTCCGGTGTATATTTTATCCGGCTCGACATCCCCGACGCCAACATCCGGCAAACCCGTAAAATCATTGTAGAGTAAACCGTAGGAATGTCAAAAACGACCATGTACCGCCCTGACTTCGTCCGCAAGACCTTCATCAGCCTTGCCGTCCTTCTCTGCCTGCTGGGGAATGCTGTGTCCATGACGGCACAAAGTCTGCGGATAGAAGATATGAAAAAGAACTTCTCCAAGGAAGAATGGTTCAAGGCCAGTGGAGGCGTGAAAGCCGAAGGATCCTACTACGCCGCCAATCCCAATTACGGCCGTCCGCCCTGGACCTACCTACTCTCGGCCAACGTCAACTTCAAACTCTTCAACCTCATTGACCTGCCCTTCTCCATCAATCTGAGCAATACTGGGTTTACATACGCCTACCCCAATATGCCCAACCGGTTCGCACTGCATCCTTCGTACAAATGGATCACCCTGCATGTAGGCGACATTTCGATGACCTACTCGCCATACACCTTGGCCGGACATCAGTTTACAGGAGCCGGCATCGACCTCACCCCCGACCATTGGCAGGCCTCCGTCATGTTCGGCCGACTGCAACGCGCAGTGGAATACAATCCAGAGAACACCTCCACCACCGTACCTGCCTGCTACAAGCGTTTGGGCACGGGTGCCCGGCTGCGCTACGACCACGACGTCTTCTATATCGGAACCAACGTCCTCCTGGCCAAGGACTACGAAAAGTCGCTCGCATGGAAACCCGACAGCTTAGGCATCAAACCCCAACAGAACCTGGCCACGGATTTTGAGGCAGGCGTAACGATCGCCGAATGCGTGAAACTCAGCGGAGAATACGCCTTCAGTTTCCTCGAACGCGACCTGCGCGTCGCCGAACACCAAAGCGTCAACTTCTACCAAGCCTTCAAAGCAGGCATCCATTACAACAAAGACAGTTACTCGGTCGGTATCGGATACGAACGCATCGACCCCGAATACACCAGCTTGGGTGCCTATTATTTCAACAACGATCTGGAGAACTATACCGCCGATTTTGCGGGAGCTTTTCTGGATGGAAAAATGAGTTTAGCCGTGAGTGTCGGCGTTGAACTCAATAATTTGGAAGAGAAATGGCAGGACCGTGACCTGCGCTTCATCGGATCGGCCAACTGGAGCTGGCAACCCAACGAAAGCACCAGCCTCAGCCTCAACTATTCGAACTTCCAGACCCATCAAAACGTGAAATCGCAGTTCGACTACATCAACCAGTACGACATCACCGAAAACCTGGACACGCTGACCTTCACCCAACTATCGCACAACGCCGGAGCCAATGCCTCGTACCGCTTCAGCCACGGCGAAAACCAAGACCATAACCTCAATTTCAACGCCTCGCTTCAAATATCGACCGACAACTACAACGACAGTATACCAGAAACCGGACGCAACACGATGTTCAACTCCGGCTTGAGCCACAGCGTCAACTTTAAGGAGCAGCAACTCACCCTGGGTAGTTCGTTGAACTACACCTACAGCCAAAACATTGTGGACAGCCACTTTTTCGGTCCCAGTCTGACTCTGGGGATCGGATTTTTGGAGAAAACCCTGCAATGGAACACTTCGCTCTCGGCCAATGCCGGCATGACCAACGCCAACTTCGACCGTGTCATCGCCAATGCCCGGACCACGCTGGCCTACACCCTGCTGAAACACCATAAATTTTCGCTGAGCGGTGTTGTCCAACACCAATGGCGTTTTACCAACACCAATACATTCAACACCAATGCCACACTAAGCTATGCGTACAATTTCTAAACTTCTCCTTGCCATCGGTTTGTGGGGCTTCGGCCACATGGCCATAGCGCAAAACGACTCGACCTCAATCGCCGTCAAAACCCGCTGGAGCGACCAGGGCGTCCTGCTCCGCTGGAGTGCGCCCAATGCCAACGCATGGGAATGTACCAACCAAAGCGGATTCCGTTTGGTACGCTACACCATCAGCCGCGACGGACTTATACTGAAACAACCCGAAAAAGTTGAACTGGCTGCACATATCACCGCACGTCCGTTGGAAGAATGGGCCAAACTCGCAGTTCACGACACGCTTTCGGCCATTGTAGCCCAAGCCTTGTACGGACAGCGGTTCGACGTAGCTCCCGTCGGCAAAATGCCCAGCATAGTCCAACTGGTCAACATCAGCCGCGAGCGCGACCAACGGTTCCTAACCTCCATGATGGTGGCCGAAACCAATTTCGAAACCGCACTCGCCGCAGGTTGGGGATATATCGACAAATCCGCCCGAAACAACGAGGAATACCTGTACCGTGTATACCCCGCCGACACGACCGCCTGCCCCGAAGTGGGCTACGGCTACACCATCGCCCGGAGCAGAGACCGCCGGCAGTTGCCAAAAATCACCTATTTCAGGGCAGACGCCGGCGACCGTAGCGTCATGCTCTCCTGGGGCGTCGACCGGGTTATGCCCGAATACAGCACCTACCGCATCGAGCGGTCGGACAACCAAGTGGACTATGCACCCGTCAGCCGGTTGCCCATCACCAACGGCGGAGGAGACGACATCGCCTACCTTCCCGACTCGCTGCCTGAAAACAACCGCAGCTATTGGTACCGCATTGCCGGCGTCAACGCCTTCGGAGAGCAGGGCCCCTGGTCGGACCCCATCGAAGCCGTCGGACAAGTCGCCCTGACCACCAATCCTGCTTTTACCGAATTCTATGCCCGGGACCACCAGGCCTTTCTGCAATGGACCATCGATCCCAGCCAACAAGCGGCCGTTGCCAGTTTTG
>JAGDAS010000124.1 GCA_017959385.1 Paludibacteraceae bacterium | reverse complement strand
TTCTTTTTACGCCGCAAACTTTTTTGAAACTTTTTTCACTCAGCCTCGCTTTTTTTACGGCGGATGGTCGCTTCCATCTCAAAAGCGGGTGCAAAGGTAGAGGCTTTTTCTTTACCCTCCAAATATTTTGCAACCTTTTTTTAATTATTTTCTCAAGTTTTTCGTAATCCGCTGACCGTCAATATGGACGAATTTTAACAATTTACACGTCTTCAAGCACGTTCAGGTCAATACAAGCGGTGCTGTTGGGCCACATATTCATCAAAAAGCGCCAAACATGCCTCCCGGTCCACCTCTTCCATATATCCCTCCAATTTCTCACGACCGGCAAAAACCCGCTCGAATTTCGCATCACGGAAACCGATCCGCTCATTGTCGGCGATGGTGCATCCGTAATACACTTTACGGATATTCGCCCAAAGGCAGGCACAAAGGCACATCGGACAGGGCTCACCGGTGGTGTACAATACCGCACCGCTCAAATCGAAGGTATCCTCGTTATAGGCGGCCTTGCGTATGGCATCCATTTCGCCATGGCAGGTGGGATCGTTGTTCTTGAGCACCCGGTTGTGCCCGCGGCCGATCACCTCACCATTCTTGACGATAACGGTACCGAACGGCCCGCCGTGCCCCTTGGTAATCCCCTGCCGGGCTTCGTCAATTGCCATTTGCATAAACTTGTCTGCCATCACGTACAAAGCGAAAAACATACAATGTTAGCAAAAATTCCGGCAACTTCCAAATTTCGGCGGACTTTTCTTTACAAAAGGAATAAAAAAGGAAGAAACATGACCGTTTCTTCCTCTACGCGACGAAGCACAATCGCCGTTTATGGCTTCTGGGAAAACACCAAACCGTAAAGTTTCATCTGTTTGACCATAGCAAGCAAACCGTTGGAACGGGTGGGTGACAAATGTTCTTTGAGACCGATGCGTTCGATGAAATAAAGGTCGGCTTCGGCAATCTCGGCCGGAGCGTGGTCGGACAGCACCTGGATCAGCAGTGACAAGATACCTTTGACAATGACAGCATCACTGTCGCCCTCGAAAATGACATGACCGGAGACCTCATCAACATGTGCGTCGAGCCAAACCCGGCTCTGACATCCCTGAATGAGATTCTGTTCACAACGCTGTGCTTCGGTTATGGGCGGCAGCTGATTGCCCAGTTCAATCAACATGGCATATTTGTCGAACCATTCGTCGAAAGCGGAGAAATCATCAATGACCTGATCCTGTAATTCATTTATTGTCATGGTACTATTCAAATAAAGTCTTTACTTTGCGGATACCCGCCACCAGCGCATCCACTTCTTCAAAGGTGTTGTACAGGGCGAAGGAGGCACGAAGGGTGCTGTCGATGCCGTAATGCGCCATCACCGGTTCGGCACAATGGTGTCCCGTACGCAGTGCAATGCCCAGCTTGTCAAGCAGCGTGCCCATGTCGTAGGGGTGAATCCGGTCCACCTGCATGGAGACAACCGATTCCTTGTTGGCCGACTGTCCGAAAATACGCAAGCCTTCAATTTGAGAAAGTTGTTGTGTGGCGTAGGCCAGCAGCCCCGACTCGTAGGCGTGAATATTTTCGATTCCAATATTTTCAACATAACGGATGGCCTCTGCCAAAGCAGTCGATCCGATAAAATCGGGTGTACCGGCCTCGAACTTGTAAGGGAGTTCGTTGAAAGTGGTTTTCTCGAAACTGACTCGGGCGATCATCTCTCCACCGCCCTGATAGGGAGGCATTTGTTCCAACCATTTTTCCTTGCCATACAGCACTCCCACTCCAGCCGGTCCGTAGATTTTGTGTCCGGAAAAAACATAGAAATCGGCATCCAAAGCGCGCACATCCACCTTAATGTGTTGCACGGCCTGGGCGCCGTCGATCAAAACGGGTACACCATGGGCATGCGCGGTACGGATCATTTCGGAAACGGGATTGACGGTTCCCAACGTATTCGAAACCTGCGCCACAGCCACCAGTTTGGTTTTTTCATTGATAAGCGATTCGTAAACCGACAGATCCAAATCCCCGCGGTCATCAAACGGGATCACCCGTAAACGGGCGCCCTTGCGTTGGCAAAGCAGTTGCCAGGGAACAATATTGGAGTGGTGCTCCATCTCGCTTACAATGATTTCATTGCCGGCCGAAACAAACTTTTCGCCGAAGGAGAAGGCCACCAGGTTAACAGCCTCTGTAGTACCGCGCGTGAAAATGATTTCACTTGATGAAGCCGCATTCAGAAAGGAAGCCACCGTTTGACGGGCCGCTTCGTGCGCCTCGGTGGCCACCTGGCTCAGGAAATGCACCCAACGGTGTACATTGGCGTTGTGACGGCTGTACCCCTCCTCGATTCTGCGGATGACGCAGGCAGGTTTCTGCGTGGTTGCCGCATTGTCGAGATACACCAACGGATGTTTGTACACCTCGGTGTCCAATATGGGGAAATCGGCGCGGATGGCCGCTATGTTGCTCTTGATATCCATCATTGACACATCGAACAAGCGTGACAGTTGTATTTTTCGCCGCGAAGGCGCCGGTCGATCATCAGGCGGAGGCGGTCTTTCACTTTTTCAATTCCGATATTGTTAAGTACCTCGTAGGCAAACGCACTCATAAGCAGGTGCCTGGCCTCGACTTCGGAGATACCGCGGGTCTGCATGTAGAAAAGGGCGTTTTCATCCAGCTGACCGGTAGCCGAACCGTGATTGCACTGCACATCATCGGCATAAATTTCAAGCTGCGGACGTGCCTGCATACGGGCATCGGCCGAGAGACAAAGATTGCGGTTGGTTTGCAGAGCCGTTGTACGGTCTGCTCCCTCATCGACGCGGATCAGCCCGTAGAAATCGCCCTGTGCCGCTTGGTCGAGCAGGTATTTGAACAACTCGGAACTCATCGCACCGGCCACCTGGTGACGGATGTCGGTATGATTGCTGATGCGCTGCCGGCCGGTTCCCAACGCCAACCCGTTGAGCGAAAGCCGGGCCCCTTCACCCAGCATCCGCACCTGCACCCGGTTGTCGGTATGACCACCGTGCAGGGTAATGCTGTTGGTCAACACCTGCGAACCGGCCTGCTGGTCGATGGCCAAGGTCGAGATGTTGGTCATGTGCTCATTGGTACTTTCAAGCTTGTAATGCTCATATTTGGCACCCTTGCCGACGTACACCTCGGTATAGCGGTTGGAAAGGTAGTCGGTTTCACCCCAGGCATGGTCGCAGACCAACACCTGCGCCGCGGCTCCGTCCTCCACCACAATCAGGTTGTGACTGACGGCCATACGGGCCTCCTTGTCATACATGTAGTTGACCAGTTGAACGGGTTGGTCAAGTACCACTCCTTGGGGAACATAAATAAAAAGACCGTCCTGGGCGAAAAGTTGGTTGAAATGCCAGTCAGCGCTGTCCGTATGGCTCAGGCCGAAATAGCGTTTCACCCATTCGGGATGTGTACTGAATGCCTTCGCCAGCGATGTCACCACCACCCCTTGGGGCAATTCAGCAGCCCCCGGTATGCAGAAACTGTCGTTGACAACCAGGTAGTTATAGGCAGAAATCTCCGGAATCGCGCAGGAGAACAATTTATATGGATCCTCCTTCAACTGCAGACGGTCGGGGTTCATACCATAGTCGGTGGCATAGGCCGCGGCCTCTCGAAGCGATCCGTGCTGCTGCAGAAAGTCCAGCGAACCGCGGCGGGCTTCCACCAGCCAGTCCGGCGCTCCGGCGTTGAAACGGTCCTGTGCCGAGCGGTATAAATCAATATAGGACTTCAGTATCATTCGCCCACCTCTTGTTTAATCCAATCGTAGCCTTTCTCCTCCAATTCGGCCACCAGCTCGCGGCCGGCCGTGCGCACGATACGGCCCTTGTAGAGCACATGCACCACATCGGGAACGATATAGTCGAGCAGCCGCTGGTAGTGTGTAATGACGATGGTGGAGTTGTCGGGGCGCTTGAGCTTGTTCACACCCTCCGATACGATGCGCAGAGCATCGATATCAAGGCCGGAGTCGGTTTCGTCGAGAATGGACAGCGATGGCTCCAGCATGGCCATTTGGAAAATCTCGTTACGTTTCTTCTCACCACCGGAAAACCCTTCGTTGACCGAACGGCTGGCCAGAGAATTGTCCAATTGCACCACTTCGCGCTTCTGCTTCATCACACGAAGGAACTCCGTGGCCGACATCGGCTCCTGCTGACGGTATTTCCGGTGTTCGTTGACCGCGGCGCGCATGAAATTGACCATGCTTACACCGGGTATTTCAATCGGATACTGAAAACTGAGGAAAAGGCCTTCGCGGGAACGGTCCTCGGGCGATATGGCCAACAGATCCTTCCCTTGGAAAATCACCTCTCCCTGCGTAACCCGGTAGGCCGGATGACCGGCCAACACCGCCGAAAGCGTGCTCTTGCCCGACCCGTTGGGGCCCATAATGGCATGCACCTCTCCCCGGCCGATGCACAGGTTGATGCCCCGCAATATTTCCTTGCCGTCAATTTCGGCATGCAGATCTTTGATTTCGAGTAACATATATTATCCTACACTTCCTTCCAATGAAATCTGCAGCAGTTTTTGCGCCTCTACGGCAAACTCCATCGGTAATTTGTTTAATACTTCTTTCGTAAAACCACCCACAATCAGCCCGACGGCGTCTTCGGTGGAAATGCCGCGCTGGTTGCAGTAGAACAACTGATCCTCGTTGATTTTGGAGGTGCTGGCCTCGTGCTCGAGAACGGCTGTCGGATTCTGGACATCAATCACCGGGAAAGTGTGCGCTCCGCACTGTTTGCCGATGAGCAGGCTGTCGCATTGGGAAAAGTTGCGGGCACCGTCGGCGTTTTTGCCCACTTTGACCAAACCGCGGTAGGCGTTTTGGCTTCTGCCGGCCGATATGCCCTTTGACACAATACGGCTACGGGTGTTTTTGCCCAAATGGATCATTTTGGTACCCGTATCGGCCTGTTGGTAATTGTTGGTGAAGGCCACCGAATAGAACTCTCCGACCGAATTGTCGCCTTTGAGCACACAGCCGGGGTATTTCCAGGTGATGGCCGAACCCGTTTCAACCTGGGTCCAGAACACCTTCGACGACTCGCCCTGGCAAAGGGCGCGTTTGGTAACGAATTTGTAGATACCGCCCTTGCCGTTCTTATCGCCCGGATACCAGTTCTGTACGGTCGAATATTTCACCTCGGCCCTGTCGAGCACGACAATTTCAACGATGGCGGCATGCAATTGGTTCTCATCGCGCATGGGAGCGGTACACCCTTCGAGATAGGACACATACGAATCGTCGTCGGCGACGATCAGCGTGCGCTCGAACTGCCCGGTTCCCATGGCATTGATACGGAAATAGGTGGAAAGCTCCATCGGACAGCGTACTCCTTTGGGGATATACACAAAGGAGCCGTCGCTGAAAACGGCGCTGTTGAGGGCCGCATAGAAATTGTCGGCATACGATACCACCGACCCCAGGTACTTCCGAACCAATTCGGGATAATGCTGTACCGCTTCGCCGATGGAACAAAAGATGACCCCAAGTTTGGCCAGATCCTCCCGATAGGTGGTCTTGACCGAAGTACTGTCCATAACCGCATCGACCGCCATCCCCGAAAGCCGCTTCTGCTCCTCCAGGGGAATTCCCAATTTATTAAAGGTGTCAACCAATTCGGGATCGATTTGGCGGCTGTCGTCCCTGTGCTTGCGGGGAGCGGCATAATAGGAGATGTTTTGGAAATCGATGGGCGGAATGTTCAGATGCGCCCACGTCGGCAGCGGCATGGTCACCCATTTGCGGTAAGCCCGCAAACGGAAATCCAACAGCCACTGCGGCTCGTTCTTTTTGGCCGAAATCAGCCGGACCACCTCCTCGTTGATGCCGACAGGAATCACATCGGTCTGGACATCGGTGGTGAAACCGTATTTGTAATCGCTGTCCAGCAGATCTGTAACCAGTTTATTCTGTTTCTGTTGCTTCATGGAAATCATCCAAATAAAAACGGACGTACGGCAACATGCCCGGAGCCAGCCGCTTCAGCGGCATATAGGCCACGGATTGTGCCTTGGTGTCCCGTTCGATCAGGTGCAGGTGCACATCCACCAGGTCAATCAGATTGACCAGGACGCTCACCAGCAGGGCATACTTGAAAAATCCGAATACCGCCCCCAGCGTTTTGTCGAGCCATGCCAGCGAAAGGGCCTTGAAAAACCGGGCGAAAAGCTTGAAAACCAACAAACCCAGCAAAACCGTACCGGTAAAAAGCAGCACATAGGCCAGCAGATAGAGATAGCGGTCGGACAAATTGAACCACCGGGCCAACTGTACAACCGATTCGGAAACATACGCATTGGCCACATAAATACCAGCCAACAGACTGATCAAGGACCCCACCGTCAGGATAAAGCCCTTCATCAATCCACGAATCAACCCCCATACCAGGGGCAGCAGCAATATGGCATCCAACAATGACATCGTATCCGTGCGACACCCGCCGGGCCTTCCCCGGACAGGCACTCCGCTTAAAGCGTACGCTTGATTTCTATCTCCTCGAAGGCTTCGATAAAGTCGCCTACCAGAATATCGTTGTAATTCTCAATGGTCAAACCGCAATCCTGACCGCTGACCACTTCCTTGACGTCATCCTTGATGCGTTTGAGCGAACCCAATTCGCCGACATGGCGCACAATGCCGTCGCGGATAACACGCACCTTGTTGCTGCGCTTGATCTTGCCGTCGCGCACAATACAACCGGCCACCGTACCCACTTTGCTGTTGCGGAACAACTCCAGCACCTCGAGCGATGCGGTGATCTCTTCCTTGATTTCGGGAGAAAGCATACCTTCCATGGCATCCTTCACCTCCTCAATGGCATCGTAGATGATGGAGTACAGACGGATATCCACCTGCTCCTTTTCGGCCAAACGGCGCGCATCGACCGAAGGACGCACCTGGAAGCCGATGATAATGGCATTCTCGGTGGCCATGGCCAGCATGACGTCGGATTCGGAAATACCGCCCACCGCTTTGTGAATCACATTGACCTGGATTTCGGGCGTCGAAAGCTTGATGAGCGAATCGGCCAAAGCCTCAATGGAACCGTCAACATCGGCCTTGAGGATGACGTTAAGCTCTTGGAAACCTCCCAATGCGATGCGGCGGCCCAACTCGTCGAGCGTCAGGTGACGGTGGGTGCGGATGCTCTGCTCACGCTGCAGCTGCTCGCGCTTGTTGGCAATCTCGCGGGCCTCCTGTTCGGTCTCCATAACATTGAACTTTTCGCCGGCTGTCGGTGCTCCGTTCAGACCCAGTATCAGGACGGGTTCGGCGGGCAGCGCCTCTTTGATCCGGTGGTTGCGTTCGTTGAACATGGCTTTCACCTTACCATAGTGGGTACCGCAGACCAGCACATCGCCGATATGCAGCGTACCGCCGTCAACCAGCACGGTGGTGATATAGCCACGGCCTTTGTCGAGCGAGGATTCGATTACCGAACCCACGGCCGGTTTGTTGGGATTGGCCTTCAGATCCAGAAGTTCCGCTTCGAGCAGCACCTTGTCCAACAATTCCTTGACACCGGTACCCTTCTTGGCCGAAATGTCCTGCGATTGGTACTTGCCGCCCCACTCCTCGACCAGGTAGTTCATATTGGCCAAAGCCTCTTTGATTTTGTCGGGATTGGCCGTCGGTTTGTCAATCTTGTTGATGGCGAACACGATGGGCACATTGGCCGCCGAAGCGTGGTTGATGGCCTCAATGGTCTGGGGCATGATGTCGTCGTCGGCTGCCACAATGATGATGGCGATATCCGTCACCTGGGCACCGCGGGCACGCATGGCCGTAAAGGCTTCGTGACCCGGCGTATCCAGGAAGGTGATGTGCTGACCGCTCTCGAGCGTGACGTTGTAGGCACCGATGTGCTGGGTAATACCACCCGCCTCACCGGCAATGACATTCGATTTGCGGATATAGTCAAGCAACGAGGTCTTACCGTGGTCCACATGGCCCATCACGGTCACAATCGGGGCACGCGGCTTCATGTCTTCGGGACGGTCCTCCACTTCGGCAATGCTTTCGGTTACCTGGGCGCTGACATACTCGGTCTTGAAACCGAATTCGTCGGCCACAATATTGATTACCTCCGCATCCAACCGTTGGTTGATGGACACCATCTGTCCCAGATTCATACAGGTGGCGATGACTTTGGTCACCGGCACATCCATCATGGTGGCCAACTCATTGACCGTAACGAACTCCGTCACCTTGATGGTCTGGTTTTCAAGCCGTTCGCGTTCCTGTTCCTCGTGCATACGTTCGCTGGCGGCATTCCGCTTGTCCTTGCGGTATTTGGCACCTTTGGATTTCTGCTTGTTGGTCAGCATGGCCAAGGTCTCCTTGACCTGCTTCTGAACATCCTCCTCAGAGGGTTGCGCATAATCGGACGCACGGCGGTCACGGTTTTTGCCCGGACGGCCGCCCCCCTGGTTGAACGGCTTGTTGATGTCAACGCGCTCCTTCTGGATGCGATTGCGTTTGCGACGTTCCTCCCCACCCTGCGAAGCATTCGGCTGAGCACTGCCTGTGGTGCTTTTGGCCGCCTTCTCTTCACGTTCCTTCTTCTTATCCTCTTTGGATTTCTTTTTGGGACGGGTCGCCTGGTTGAGCGAGGACAAATCCAATTTGCCCACGATGGTGGGTCCGACGCCCAGCGTAGCCGGTCCGGTGGTGAAAATCTGCGGTTCCTCGGGTGCGGCGGGAGCCGGCTCGGAGGGCTCGGGAGTTGGTTCGGATGCCGATTGTTCGGGGGCTGCCGGAGCCGCCTCTACAGGTTCCGGCTTCGATTCCTGCGGTTCGGAAGCGGATTTCTTTTTGCCGTTGAGCGCATCCAAATCGATCTTTCCCACCGCTTTGAAATGCGGGCGTTCCTCTTCCGGAATCTCCGTCTTGATTTCCTCGGGCTGGTTGTACTCCTCAATCGCCACGGTTTCGGAACGGGGTTTCTCCTTATGCTTCTGCGCCACAATCTGCGCATCGGCCTTAGCCTTGAAATCTTTGTTGAACTCCTTCTGGAGCAGTTCGAACTGTTCGTCGGAAATACGGGCGTTGGGATTCTCCTCTACGTCGTCAAATCCCTGTTTATGCAGGAACTCAACTGCCGTTGAAACCCCCACATTCAAATCTTTGGTTACTTTACTTAACTTTACAGGCATATATAAGTGTTTTCTTTTTATTCAAATTCGGCACGCAGTACGGAAAGCAGGTGGTCAATCGTCTCCTCCTCCAAGTCGGTGGAGCGGATGAGTTCCTCACGGGAAACCGCCAGAACGGATTTGGCCGTATCGTAACCCAGATCCTTGAGGATGTCGATGATCCACTGGTCGATTTCATCGCTGAACTCGTCCAGATAGATGTCATCGCCCGTATTGGCCTCCACATCGCGGAACACCTCGATATCGTAACCGGTCAGGCGACTGGCCAGCTTGATGTTCAGACCACCCTTGCCGATGGCCAGCGAAACATCCTCCGGCTTAAGCAACACCTCGGCGCGCTTCTGCTCCTCAATGATGTTGGTGGAGACGATCTTGGCCGGACTCAGGGCACGAGCAATGAACAAAGGCAGGTTGGAGGTGTAATTGATCACATCAATGTTCTCGTTGCGGAGCTCACGCACGATGTTGTGGATACGGGATCCCTTGACACCCACGCAGGAGCCTACCGGATCGATACGGTCCTCAAGCGACTCGACCGCCACCTTGGCGCGCTCACCCGGCTGACGGGCAATGGCCTTGATTTGGATGATACCCTCCTGCACTTCGGGTACTTCCAGCTCGAACAAGCGCTGCAGGAACTCATTGGCCGTACGGGAAAGAATGATTTTCAGGTTGTTGTTCTGGTTATCGACCTTGGCGACCACCGCCTTGACCGAATCACCCTTACGGAAAAAGTCGGAAGGAATCTGCTCGGATTTGGGAAGCAGCATTTCATTGCCCTCGCTGTCGAGCAGGAGTGTTTCCTTCTTCCAGGTCTGATACACCTCACCGTACACAATCTGTCCCACCCTGTCCTTGTATTTGTCGTAAACGGACTCTTTCTGGAGCTCCAGAATCTTGGAGGCCAGCGTTTGGCGCAGATTCAACACCGCACGGCGTCCGAAGGAAAGAAAATCGACCGAGTCGGTCACCTCCTCGCCTACTTCACACTCCGCGTCAATCTTGCGGGCCTCCGAGAAGGCGATCTGCGTATTCGGATCCTCTACCTCACCATCGGCCACCACCGTACGGTCGCGCCAGATTTCACAGTCGCCCTTGTCGGGATTGATCACCACCGTAAAATTCTCATCCGTTCCGAACATTTTGGCAACCACACTGCGGAAAGACTCCTCCATCACGCTGATCAAAGTGGACTTGTCAATGTTCTTCAATTCTTTGAATTCCGAGAAGGACTCAATCATGTTGAGCGACTTCGTTGAATCTTTAGCCATTTTTTCAGTTGAATTTTAAATTATATTTTGTGTATTTTACTTCATCGTATTTCCAGGTGTAGGTGCGGGTGACCTTTTTACGGGTTTCCTTGTCCTTCTCCTCCACCTCAACGGAAAATGTCTCTTCGCCGGCCGTCGTCAGAACTCCCGTACGCTTCTTGCCGTCGGCGAGCACTTCCACCTCCTGACCGATGAATTTGCGGTACTGGCGGGGCAGACGCAGCGGCGAGGTTAGTCCGTACGACCCAACTTGCAGCTCGTAATCCTCCACATTGCGGTCCAGATGCGCCTCAACATACTGACTGAGCGCGCAACAGGTGTCAATATCGACATCCCTGTCGGAATCAATATCGACCGCGATTTCGTTGGACGGGGACACCTTGACCTCCACCAGGAAGCATTCGCCCTCCTTCAAAAAATCCTCAACTATCTGAGTTACAAGCTGTTTATCTATCATAATACGCTGTTACAACGAATTGAGGGGAACGAAACGCCCCCCTCAATTCGGACGCAAATATACGAAATATATTGATATACAACAAACTGAAAGCTGTTTTTGTAGGTTTTTTTTAAATAATTTTTTATCTTTGTGGGAAAAAGCGCATGATACACACCAAAGACATACACAAAAGCTTCGGTTCGCTGGAAGTGCTGAAGGGCATCAACCTGGATGTGGAAAAGGGCGAGTTCGTCTCGATTATGGGAGCCAGCGGCGCAGGCAAGACCACGTTGCTGCAGATTCTCGGCACACTCGACAACGCCGACAGCGGCGACATTGTCATCGACGGCATTGAAACCACCCGGCTTTCGGCCAACGGACTGGCGGACTTCCGCAACCGTCATGTGGGATTCGTATTCCAATTCCACCAGCTGCTACCCGAATTCACCGCTCTGGAGAACGTGCTCATACCAGCCCTGATCGCCCGACGCAACCACCACGAAGCCGAAGTGGAGGCCCGCCGGCTGCTCAACGACCTGGGGCTTTCGAAACGCATGACACACAAACCCGCAGAAATGTCGGGAGGCGAAAAGCAGCGGGTGGCGGTAGCCCGCGCCCTGATCAACCGGCCCAAACTCATTTTGGCCGACGAGCCGTCGGGAAGTCTGGACTCCAAGAACAAGGAAGAGCTGCACAAACTGTTCCTACGGCTGCGCGATGAACGGGGACTGACCATTCTGACCGTGACGCACGACAACACGCTCGCCGAAGTGTCGGACCGGGTGATCCGCATGAAGGACGGACTGATTGTTGACTAAAAAAAGAGGTGCACGGACGTGCACCTCTTTTTTTGGCTGATTCAAACCCCTCAGGGATACAGAATGACGACACGGAAAGTGTGTCCACCTTCCATCGAGTTTTCCAAGCCGAAGTCACTCCGCATATAATACACTCGGATAATCCCGTTTTCCTGGGTGGAGTTGGTTTTATACACATCAAAGCGGAAAGCCGATTCGAAGGGAACCTCTTCGCCCATCACATCCTTCATGCCGTAATCGAACATCGGCAACGGCGCCTGGACATAATCCTCGGTATAAACATACACCATCACCAGGCCTTCGGCCGCCGCCTCGACAGTGACATTCTGATCCTCGATGTCGTAATAGAAGAAATCAGGATTAGGCTGGCCTGAGGAAAACGCCGGCGTCCAGTCGTCGCGTTCAATGGTGATCTGATAGCTGATCATCTTCACCCCGTCCGCTCCCTTCGGGCCTTGAGGCCCTTGCGGCCCCATCGGTCCCTGCGG
>JAGDAS010000123.1 GCA_017959385.1 Paludibacteraceae bacterium | reverse complement strand
TGGCGAGGTGGCCCCCGGCGGCAAGTTTATATTCGGCGGGCAGGAGGATGATTTCCTGGAACGTGCCCTGCGCAATGGTTGGCTGGAGACTTCGTCGGCCATTTTTAACCCAGCGCAGTTCATCCACAGCGAGACATTCAAGGCGACGGCCTTGTTCGAGCCTTTCCCCGGATTCAAGATCAATCTGGCCGTTGACCGGCAGTATGTCAGCAACCGGGGTGTGCAGTTCACTTCCGACGAACGTCTATCGACGCTCGACGGCAGCCTGTCCATGAGCTACATTGCCATTGGTACATCGTTTGCACGGATGAACAAGTCGGGTGAGTACAAATCCGAACTGTTCGACCGCTTCCTGGCCAACCGGGAGGTGATTCAAACGCGTCTGCAGGAGCAGTACCATCCTACTTTGCCCTATCAACTCAATTCCGACGATGTGCTGGTACCGGCTTTCCTGGCCGCTTATTCCGGCCGCGATGTCAACAAGGTGAAGACCAAGGCGATTCCTGCATTCTGGTCGTTCCTGCCCAACTGGCAGGTGACTTTCGACGGGCTTTCCCGCATTCCCTGGGTGAAGGAGCATTTCAAGGGAATCAACCTGACCCATGCCTACAACTGTAAGTACCAGATCGGTTCCTTCACCGGCGACCAGTCGTTCACACCGGTCAACGGCGATGATTTCGGTTATATCGAGGACGTGTTGACGGGCAGTCTGCTGCCGTCGTCACGCTATACCATGGCTACGGTTTCGATCAGTGAGCAGTTCAATCCGCTCATCGGTATCGACATCAATATGCAGAACAGTTTCTCGGCCAAGTTCGAATGGCGGCGCGGCCGCAACCTCGCGCTCAATCTGGCGAGCAACCAGCTGGTGGAGTCGGGCAACAACGAATATGTGGTCGGTGTGGGCTATAAGTTCAGCGATCTCAAGTTCGCCATGAAGACGGGCAACCGGAAGAAGGAGGTGAAGAATGATCTGACCCTGCGCGCCGACTTCTCCATCAAGGATACGCATACGCTTATCCGTAAGATCGAACTCAATGAAACGCAGCCTACATCGGGCGATATGGTGACGGCGCTCAAACTGGCCGCCGATTACATCTTCAGCGAACGGATCAGTTTCAGCCTCTTCTACGACCTGCAGATGCGTTCACCGATTGTCACCACCTCTTATCCGACCACTACGTCGGAGGTCGGCATCAGTGTCAAACTGTTGCTTACGCGGTAGTGTTTTCTGAAAAAATTATTTGGGTGCTTTCTGGTAAATGTACAGGCCGATGAGCAGGTACACCACATTGGGCAGCCAGATGGCCATAGCCGGATTGATGCCCGACTTGACGGTCAGTGCCGCTGAGAACAGGGTGGCAACGATGTAGATGACACCCAATACAGCTCCGACCAGCAGGTGCAGTCCGGTGCCTCCGCGTACACGGCGGGCGGACAGCGAAACTCCGATCAGCGTCAGAATGATGGACATAAAGGGACTGGCAAAGCGTTTTTGGTACTCCAGTTTGTAGGGATTCAATCCGGAGAGACCGCGTTTCGTCCCACGGTCGATATAGGCTTTCAACTCCGGGGTGGTAAGCTGTTCGTGATGCTGTTCGATGACCACCAGGTCGGCGGGTTCCAAGGCGATGTCCATGGTGAGTTCGTCGCCTTTCTCCACTTCCTCCCGCATGCCGACAAAGCGGCGTGTGGTGTAGTTTTTGGCGGTCCAGATGAAGGCGCTGTCGTATTCAATCCGTGCGGCGGTGGTACGTTCTTTCAGCGTTTTGCCGTCGAACGTGTCGATGGAGAAGTGATAGCCGCGCT
The DNA here is from genome assembly GCA_017959385.1 of Paludibacteraceae bacterium. GTDB lineage: Bacteria > Bacteroidota > Bacteroidia > Bacteroidales > Paludibacteraceae > Enterocola. The sequence continues at coordinate 2,910 of JAGDAS010000123.1, read as the reverse complement.
GCATACGCTTCTCGTACCGCTGCATATATACAATCTGGTTGGGGCGTACGCGGATTTCCTGATGATCCACCTCGTTCTCCACTTCCTCATGGTCCACATACTGGGCTTCAAAGGCGACCCGCTGCACGGTTCCCGGCGGGATGATGAATGAACCGATGTAGAAGTTCAGCACAGTGATGACGGTGGCCGAGAACAGGTAGGGAACCAGAATCCGTCTGAAACTGATACCTCCGGCCAGCATGGCGATGATTTCCGAATTGTTGGCCATTTTGGAAGTGACGAATATGACGGCGATCAGCGTGAAAATGGAACTGAGCATGTTCATGTAGTAGGGCACGAAGTGGATGTAGTACATCCGGATGATGTCCCAAATGCCGAGATCGGAATCGTAGAAGTCGTCCATCTTCTCCGTCAGATCGATAATGATGGCTACGGCAATGATCAGCAGCAGGCAGAGAAAGTAGGTGCCCAGAAACTTTTTGATGATGTAAAAATCGATTCGCTTGAACATGCTTGTCAGATTCAGAGGCCAAAGGTAAGCAATTTTCCAAACTAAAAAAAGAGCATGCCGTACGACATGCTCTTAAAAGGAAGGTTCTGACAGTTTTTTATCAGCCGAGCAGGCTTTTCGCCTTGTCGGAGACGGCTTTTCCGTCTGCCTGACCGGCCAGACGGCGGCTGGCAATTCCCATCACCTTGCCCAAATCCTTGATGGATGAGGCGCCCGTTTCGGCGATGATGGCTTTGACGGCGGCCTCCAATTCGCTGTCGGTCAGTTGCTTGGGCATGTATTCGGCAATGATGTCGGCCTGTGTGGTTTCCTCATCGGCCAGGTCCTTCCTGCCGGCTGCGGCGTATTCAACGGCGCTTTCACGACGCTGTTTCACCATTTTCTGCAGGATGCGTTGTACTGTCGCTTCACTCAGTACATCTTCAGCACCTTTGGCGGTTTTGGCTTCCAACAGCTCCTTTTTGATGCCGCGCAGCGTCTCCAGACGGGCGTGGTCCTTGGCCAGCATGGCGGTTTTGATATCGCCGGTAATTTTTTCAATAAAATCCATAGTTGTCAGTTTGAATAGGGTTATAAATCACTTAGATCGTCCACGTTGTCATCTTCCTCGCCCAGATCCACAATTTCCTCCTCTTCGGCGGGATTTTCCTCCGGTTGCGCCTGCACAACGGGTTGGACGGTGGGTGCCGTCTTCCCCGACAGGTAGTCCTCCAGATTCATTTTGCCCCGTTTGGTGGCCTCGATGCCGTAGAGCGCACAGTGCAGTTTGTTGTACAGTACGTCGTCGGTCAGGTCGTAATCCACCATGCCGGGCAGTTCGGAAAGCTCGTGTCCGGTGGCTATGATGGTGACTTTGAGCGAATCGTCCTGCAGCTGCTCATCGCAGGTGGCACCCATGATCAGACTGGCTTTCTCGTTGGTGAAAACGCTCATAAAGCGGTTCACCTCCTCGGTTTCCTCTGTCGTGAGGCGGTGTTGGGGCGGGTAGTAGAAATAGAGCAGCACATGCTCGGCCCGCCCGATACCTTTCAGGTTGGTGAAAGGCGAGAGCAGTGCGTCGCTCAGTGCGTCTTTGACCCGGTTGCCGCTGCTCGGCTGGCTTTGGCCGGAGTTCATGATGGCTACGCTGCTGTCGCGCAGGGTGGTGTCGGCATCGGCAAAGTCCACATTCATGAACGAACCGGGTATGGTGATGATTTCCGCAATGCTTTTGGCGGCGTTTGAAGAAATCTCGTCGGCTTGTTCGCAGGCCTGCTCCAAATCGGTATGCTTGTAAATTTCCGTAATGAGCTGGTTGTTGATGATGATGAGCGCATCCACACACTTTTGCATCTGTTGGACGCCCGCCAGTGCCTGACGGATCTTCTGTTCCAACTCATATTGGTAGGGGATGGTGACGATACCTACGGTCAGAATGCCCTTCTGCTTGGCAATCCGAGCGATGACGGGAGCGGCTCCCGTGCCGGTGCCGCCGCCCATGCTGGCGGTAATGAAAACCATCCGCGTACCGTCGCTGAGCAGCTGTTCAATCTTCTCGCGCGAATTCTCGGCCGCCTCACGTCCTTTTTCCGCCTTGCTCCCGGCGCCCAAACCACTTTCTCCCAATTGGATTTTGGTGGGAACCAACGATTTGTCCAGGTCCTGGGCATCAGTGTTGCACACGACAAAATGTACGCCTTTGACCCCTTTCTTCAGCATGTTGTTGACGGCATTGCCGCCGCCACCGCCGACGCCGATCACCTTGATCAAGTTGTCGGTAACGTCGAAGTTATTGATTGTCAGTCTCTCTTCCATTTGTATTGTCTATATCATCGTAAGTTTTTCCTTCGTTATTGTCGCCGAACAACCGATTCGGCAGGTTGGTGATCGATCGGAGGATCTTTCCGGGTCGTTTCGTTTTTTTCTGTTTCTTCTTTTCCTCTTCCTCACTTGGATAAAGCCAGGGTTGATTTTGTAGCAAGGCGCAGAGCATCAACGAGTTCCGTTGCCTTTGGGCGGCTTCGGCGTATTCGCCTTCGGTGAGCATACCCCCCCAGTCCGCCTCCTGCACTTCCGTGCCGAAGAAGTCGGACAGGAAATCCCGTATGCCTGTCAGGCTGGTTCCTTCACCCGAAATATAAACGGGCATTCCGGCTTCCAGGAAGCGTTGGAGTTTTTCACGCAGCGGCGAAAGCATGGTTTGGAGTTCCGTTTGAATGTATTGCGACAGTTCGCTCTTGCGCATGGAACCTTCTCCTACCCGGAAACGCAGTTCATCGATCGGGGTGACGGCACTGCCTGCTTTACGCAGAATGGTTTTTGCCTCCTGAAGGGTGGCACCCCGGGCGGTCAGCATATCCGTGACGGTCTGCAGGATGCTCCTGCCGAGCATGGTTTGTTGTGCGCATTGACCGTTTTTG
>JAGDAS010000122.1 GCA_017959385.1 Paludibacteraceae bacterium | reverse complement strand
TGAGGCCGAGGTGACGCATGACACACTGCCCGGTCAGTGGGAGGGCGATACGCTGGCGTCTGTGGCTGCCGTTGAATCCGCGGATGTGCCGCAGGAGGAATCCGGACAGTCATTGGGATGGCTGTTCCTGCTGGCTTTCGGAGGCGGATTGCTCGGATTGCTCACTCCCTGCGTGTTTCCGATGATCCCGATGACGGTCTCCTACTTTATGAAACACGGCGGCCGCAAACAGGCGGTGTTCTATGGGCTGAGCATCGTGGTGATATACCTGTTGGTGGGCATCCTGCTTTCGGCCCTGTTCGGCCAGGGCGCGGCCAACGCCATCAGTACGCACTGGCTTCCGAATGTACTGTTTACTTTGATTTTCATTGCCTTCGCCTTTTCGCTGCTGGGGTATTACGAAATCAACCTGCCGGCCTCCTGGATCAACGGATCGGACAAGAAAGCCGAAAGCGCCGGTTTGCTGGGCACCTTCTTCATGGCGCTCACGCTGGTGCTGGTCTCCTTCTCGTGCACACTGCCCATTGCCGGTGCCGTGGCGTTGGGCGCGGCGGGCGGCAGTTTTCTGGCTCCCTTGGTGGGGATGTTGGGCTTTTCGCTGGCTTTTGCGCTGCCCTTTACGCTGTTCGCCTTTTTCCCGGGCTGGCTCTCCGGACTGCCCAAGTCGGGTGGTTGGATGAATACGCTCAAGGTGTCGCTGGCTTTTGTCGAACTGGCTTTCGCCTTTAAGTTTTTGAGTGTCCCCGACCAGGTGTATCACTGGCATATTCTTGACCGGGAGGTGTTCTTGTCCATTTGGATCGTGTTGTTCGGGATGTTGGGCGCCTACCTGCTGGGCAAGTTGCGTTTCCCGCTCGACGGCGAAATGCCGGTGCAGCGCAATGCCTTCCGCTTTACTACGGCTGTCGCCGTCTGGTGTTTCGTGGTTTATCTGATTCCCGGCTTGTGGGGGGCGCCTCTGCAGGCGGTTTCCGGCTGGTTGCCGCCCATGTCCACCCAGGACTTTGTCCTGTCGTCCTATGCCGCTCCATTGTCTGAGACGGAGACATCGTCCCACCGTTACGCCGACCGTCTCAAGGCTCCTGCCGGATGGTCCGCCTGCTTTGAGTACGACGAGGTGCTTTCGGAGGCACGGGCAGCCGGTCGTCCGGCACTGCTGGTCTTTACCGGTCACGGATGCGTGAACTGCCGCCTGATGGAGCAGGCCGTTCTGGCCGACACCCGGGTGCGGGAGAAGGTGCGTGCACAGCTGACCCCGGCCTTCCTGTATGTTGACGACAAGGTTCTCGAACTGCCCGAGGAGGCGGCTGCCGCTCCGGGCACGGAACAAAGGTTCAAGTGGTTGGGTGAGAAGAATGCCTGGTTGGAGGGATCGCTGTTCCACCAGAACGCACAGCCCTGCCATGTGCTGGTCGATCCTTCCGACGGACGGGTGCTGGCCGGGCCGCTGTTCTACGAAACGGATGTTGAAAAATACTTGGCCTTTTTGGAATCCGGCATCCGTAATTTCCAAAAAAAACCGTAACTTTGCGACCGATACAAAAAAGAGATTGTATTCATTAACTATAAAAACTATCCATTATGGTATCTTACAAAGAATTGGGCTTGGTGAACACCCGTGAGATGTTCAAGGGAGCCATCAAGGGTGGCTATGCCATTCCCGCCTTCAACTTCAACAACATGGAGCAGATGCAGGCTATTATCCAAGCCTGTGCCGAGCAGAAATCGCCGGTAATCCTCCAAGTTTCCAGCGGTGCCCGTAAATATGCCAACCAGACCTTGTTGCGCTACATGGCCCAGGGTGCTGTGGAATATGCCAAGGAATTGGGTTGGGAGCATCCTCAGATCTGTCTCCACTTGGATCACGGCAACTCGTTCGAGTTGTGCAAGAGCTGCGTGGACATGGGCTTCTCGTCCGTGATGATCGACGGTTCCGCTCTGCCTTATGAGGAGAATATCGCGCTGACCAAGCAGGTGGTTGAATACGCCCACGCTCACGACGTTACCGTTGAGGGTGAGCTCGGCGTGCTGGCCGGTGTTGAGGATGAGGTGGCTGCCGAACAGAGCCACTACACCCAACCGGCTGAGGTAATCGACTTCACGAAGCGTACGGGTGTTGACTCGCTCGCCATCTCGATCGGTACCTCGCACGGCGCCAACAAGTTCACGCCGGAGCAGTGCACCCGCGACGCCAACGGCATCTTGATTCCCCCTCCATTGCGTTTCGACATTCTGAAGGAAATCGAGGAGCAATTGCCCGGATTCCCCATCGTATTGCATGGTTCTTCGTCGGTACCCCAGGAGTACGTCAAGATCATCAACGAGCACGGCGGCAAGTTGAAGGATGCCGTAGGTATCCCCGAAGAGCAGCTGCGTCAGGCTGCCAAGTCGGCTGTATGCAAGATCAACATCGACTCCGACGGCCGTCTGGCTATGACTGCCGCTGTACGTCAGTTCTTCGACGAGCAGCCCGACAAGTTCGACCCGCGTCAATACCTCGGACCGGCCCGCGAGGAGTTGAAGAAACTCTATACGCACAAGGTTGTGGATGTATTGGGCAGCGCAGGCAAAGCTCAGTAAAACTTAATTGCAATAATATGAAGCGCGCAGGTTGTTCCTGCGCGCTTTTTTTATATCTTTGTGCCATGCGTCGATGGGTTGTAATCTGTTGTCTGGTGCTGGGGTTGGCGGCTTGTACCGAGCCCTGGGATATTGATCTGAACGCCGGTTCGCGCCGCTTGGTCATCAGCGGGGCAGTCGGCACCATTCCCGATACCTATGCGGTGTGCGTCACCCATACGCAGGATTTCCTCTCCGACGCTCCCTATCAGGGGGTGGAGGGGGCGCGTGTAACCATCAACGGCGTGTTGCTCCAACCCGATACGGCCATGAGCGGCCGCTACCTGACGGCTCCCGGTTTTGCTGCAGAGCCCGGCACCACCTACCTGCTTGAGGTTTGGCTCGACGATGACGGTGACGGGGTGGAGGAGTGTTATTCGGCGTCGGCGGTGGCCCCTCCCGTGGTGCCCCTCGGATCGCTTGCTCTCATGCCGCTGACGACCTCTACGGCTTTCAAGGCGCTGCCGGCCTCCACGCTCATCGCCTTTCCGGATCCGGTCGGTCCCAATTTCTACGGTGCCCACCTCTATGTGACCACCGCGCAGGATTCCAGCGGCGTTTACCGGACGCTGCGCTATTCGGACATCCCGGACAAGTACATCACCAATATGTTCTCCTCTACGGTCGAGGACGGCTCCATGATCTACTATCCGGCCTTCATGCTGGGGCGCCATCTTACGCTTGCCTCCGGCGATTCGATTACCCTGTTCCCCTTTGATACGCTGACCGTGGAGCTGAACAACCACACGGAGGCCTATTTCACCTATATCAGCCAGCTGCAGACGGCCTCGTCCGGTTCCAATCCCATGTTCATGTCGCCTTCCGGCGAATTTACGGGCAATATTTCGGGCGGCGCGTTGGGGGCGTTCGGGGTGTACGGTGCCTCCCGGGCCAGTGTGCCGGTGGCCTATACGCCCGATACCTGGGAGGATGAGGAAATGCGGCAGCGTTTCGGCAGCGGTTGGAAATCCAAATTCAGTCCAGCACCATGAGTAAGGTATGGCGGTGGATAGGATGGTTGCTGGTCTCCTGGATGGCGATGGAGGCGCAGGCCGCTGTGTTGGAGGGGCATCTTTACGATGCCGAAACGCAGGAGCCACTGGCGGGGGCCTATGTGTACCTGATGGAGCTGCGCAGCGGTGCGGTGACCGATGCCGACGGTTATTACTGCATTCAAGTGGCCAAGGGTTCCTATACGCTGCAGTTGACCTATGTGGGTTATGACAGCCAGAGCAGTCCGCTGGTGGTGGACCGCGACCACCTGCCGCTGGATTTTCGTCTGCATGCCTCGGACGAAATGCTTGATGAGGTGCTGGTGCAGTCCATAAGCGACCGCCGCCGGCTTGACCAGGCCAATATCGGTACGGAGAAATTTTCCATGGGCGAGATCCGCAAAGTGCCGGCTTTTATGGGGGAGGTCGATGTGATCAAGGCGGTGCAGCTGCTGCCCGGTGTGCAGGCCACCTCCGAAGGCTCCTCTTCCTTCAGCGTGCGGGGCGGTGCTCCCGACCAGAACCTCATTTTGCTCGACGGTGCTCCGGTTTACAATGCCTCCCACATGATGGGATTCTTCTCGGTCTTCAACAACGATGTGGTGGAGGATGCGCTGTTGTACAAAGGCGACGTGCCGGCTACACAGGGCGGCCGGCTGTCATCGCTCATGGAAGTGACCACGTCCGATGCGCTGCCCGACAAATTTACCGGAAGGGGAGGGATCGGATTGATCTCGTCCCGGCTTAAACTCGCCACTCCGATCGTCAAGGAACGGCTCGGTTTCTGGGCGGCCGGCCGGGTGTTCTATGCCGGTATGTTCCTGCCGCTTTCGCGGCGCGAAGGTGTCAGGAACGCGCGCATGACCTTCTATGATGTGAATGCCAAGTTGGAGGCCCGCCTTTCGGACAAACACCGGATTTCGCTTTCGGGCTATGCCGGTCAGGATTATTTCGCCCTCAAGACGCTGGGCAGTTTTGACTATGCCAACCGGACCGCCACACTGCGCTACACGGCGGTTGTGAATCCCCGTCTGACCATCAACACCGCACTGACGGGGTCGTGGTACGATTATACGGTGCAGGGCGAGATCTCCTCACTGACGGGTTCCTGGCAGGCGGATATTGCCGATTACGGCCTCCGGCACGAGTATGCCTGGCAGGTGGATACGCACAATATGCTGAAAATGGGAGTCAGCACCTCGTTCAAGTTGATTGACGGCGGTCATGCCGAAATGATCTACGATGAACAAGCTGATCCGCTGGCGATTGATATTCCGCGGGAGCGGTGTATGGAGTCGGCCCTGTTTGTACAGAACGATCAGCACTACGGCCGCTGGACCTTGCAATACGGGCTTCGTTTCTCCTGGTTCAACAACATCGGTCCGCAGGAGGAGCTGCTGCTCACTGACGGCCGTGTGACAGGCAAAAAGTCCTATGGCAAAGGGGATTTCTACCATACCTATTGGAATTTTGAACCCCGTTTGAGCGCGGCCTGGCAGTTCCGGCACGACATGTCGCTCAAGGCGGGCTACAGCCGCACGACTCAGTACCTGCATCTGGTGCAGACCTCTTCGGCCGGTACGCCGATGGATATCTGGCGGGCGGCCAATACCAACCTGCGTCCGGCAGTGTGCGACCAATTGTCGGCAGGCTGGATGTGGGATTTTCACCAGGACACCTATCAGTTGAGTGTGGAGTTGTTCTACAAGTGGCTGCAGAACCAGTGCGACTTTAAGGATTTCGCTTCGGTGTTTCTCAATGAGGAGGTTGATGCCGAATTTCTGCAGGGCCGCGGACGCTCGTTCGGTGCCGAGCTGATGTTGCGCAAAGACATCGGCCGCCTGACCGGTTGGGTGAGCTACACCTTCTGCCGTTCGCTGCGCACCATTGAGGGAATCAACCAGGGGCGGGAGTACAAGTCCGCTTCCGACCGCCCGCACAACATCAGCCTGGTGCTCAACTACGATTTCGGTTGGATTGATTTGGGGGCCACCTGGGTATATGCCACCGGCCAGCCTTTGTCGGCTCCCGACACGCGGCTGTATTTTGCCGATTTCGGTTATCCGGCCGTGATTCCCATGTATTCCGGACGCAACCAGTACCGTATGCCCGATTACCACCGCATGGACCTGTCGGTGACCTTCCACCTTAATAAAGGGGTAAAGAAACGCTACGACCACGATCTGAATATCTCGCTTTATAATGTGTACTGCCGGCACAATGCCTGGATGGTGCGGTTTAATTCCGATCCCAAGACAGGACAGCAGTCGGCGGAGAAGACTTATTTGTTTTCTATTGTACCCTCTGTAACGTATAATTTTTACTTTTGACAGGATGCTTCGTCCAAATGGAAAGATTTGACAACAACTTTTAATGCTTACGGATATGAAACGCTTTTATTACAGCTTGGTAACGCTGCTATTGGCAGTGTCCAGCATTCCGTCAATGAGTCAGACGCGCAGCACCACTTCGGCTGCCACCCGTTCTACGGGAACTTCTTCGAGTGTATCCCGTTCGGCTGCCACCACCAGTCGCAGCACTTCGACCTCCGGCTCGTCCGCTGCCCGCAGCACGTCGGCCGCCCCGGCCTCGACCAGCTCGCGCAGTACGTCGGTAAGTACTTCAGGCGGTACCCGCAGCACGGCCGCTCCGGCTGCTTCGACGACCACGCGCAGCACTTCCACTACGGTCAACCGTACCAGTACGCCGGCTGCAACCTCCACTTCGGGTGGTACCCGCAGTACAGCCGCCACACCGGCCAAGAGCACTTCGGCCGCTTCGACGACCACGCGCAGCACTTCCGCTACCGTCAACCGGACCAACACGCCGACCACCACGATCCCTTCGGGCGGTACGCGCAGCACGGCCGCTACGCCTGCCAAGAGCAGCACTTCGGCTGCTTCAACGACTACCCGCAGCACGGCTGCCGGCATAGAGCGTACTACCACTCCCACCACGACCACTACGGGTGGTACCCGCAGCACTTCCAATACCAAGGTGGCTGCTCCGGCGCCCAACCAACCGGTTCAGACCACGCGTACCAGCACGACAGAGAGTTACAGCTCTTCGTCAACCAAGGTGGTTCCCAAGGTTGAGCCCGAAAAGACGGTCCCTGCTCCGCAGTCCGGAGGTGAGATGCGTCATGGTGCGGCGGTACCTCCTCCTCCCATGCGCGTGGATTACCACTATGGTGACTTCCATCGCGATCCGGTCTTCCATCCGGAGAGGGTGGTGTACAACCAGCGTGACTATTACTACGACCGCGGTGTGTACTATGTGATGTGGGGCGATTCCTACCGTATCAGCCGTCCGCCTGTAGGTGCGTTCGTGCCGCTTTCGATCTATGTCAATGTCAAACTCTATCACTATACGATGCGCGTGAACGGTGTTCGTGTGGAGTACTACTACGATGACGGTGTATTCTTCCGCCTCGACCGTCTGCACGACCGCTTTGAGGTGGTGCGTCCGCCGGTGGGCTACCGCTTCTATGATCTGCCTTCGTCGTATGAGGTGTATGTGATCAACGGCCGCCGCCACTATGTGATTGACGATGTGGTGTTCGAAAAATACGGTTCGTATTACCGCGTAGTGGGTTACCGCGAGTTCTGATCAACCGGCCTGTAAACAAAAAAGGGCTTCCGAAACGGAAGCCCTTTTTTGTTATCCTAAATAACTTTTCAGTAACTTGCTCTTGGCGCTGGACCGTAGCCTTCGGATGGCCTTTTCCTTGATCTGACGCACACGTTCGCGGGTCAGACCGAATTTGTCGCCGATCTCCTCCAGTGTCATTTCCTGACAACCGATGCCGAAGAAGCAGACAATGATGTCCTTCTCGCGCGAGGAGAGGGTGTTGAGCGCCCGATCGATCTCTTTGGAAAGCGATTCGTTGATCAGACTGCGGTCGGCTACGGGCGAATCGTCGTTGACCAGTACGTCCAACAGGCTGTTGTCCTCGCCTTCCACAAACGGAGCATCGACCGAAATATGACGGCCTGACACTTTCAGTGTGTCGGAAATCTTGTCCACCGGAATGTCCAACTCGGCCGACAGCTCTTCGGGCGACGGGCGGCGTTCGTTCTCCTGCTCGAATTTGGAGAGCGCCTTGTTGATTTTATTGAGCGAACCTACCTGGTTGAGCGGCAGGCGCACGATGCGTGATTGTTCGGCCAGGGCTTGCAGAATCGACTGGCGGATCCACCATACGGCATACGACATGAATTTGAAACCACGGGTCTCGTCGAATTTTTCGGCGGCTTTGATGAGGCCCAGATTGCCCTCGTCAATGAGGTCGGGCAGGCTCAGACCCTGGTTCTGATATTGTTTGGCCACGGATACAACAAAGCGGAGGTTGGCACGGGTCAGTTTCTCCAAGGCACGGCGTCCGTCGGGGCCGCCTTTCTTGATGCGTTGTGCGAGTTCTACTTCTTCCTCAACGGTAATCAGATCCTCACGACCGATCTCCTGCAGGTACTTGTCCAGGGAGGCGCTTTCACGGTTTGTGATGGATTTTACGATCTTAAGTTGTCTCATGGCGGTATTTCCGTAAAGTAGGGTGCAAAATTAAACATTTTTTTTGAAAAAACGGTTGTCCTGTGTCGATTTATTTTGTTCTGTGCGGAAATCCCCCGATTTTTGTTACCTTTGCCACCGAAAGCAGGACGGTCCGTCGCCGGCCCTTCGGGGCGGGAGGAAAGTCCGGGCAACGCAGGGCACCGTGCTTCCTAACGGGAAGTCGCCCGGGAGGGTGAGTACACGCAACAGAGAACAGACCGCCTACGGGTAAGGGTGAAACGGCGGGGTAAGAGCCCACCGCCTGTGCAGCAATGCGCAGGGCATGGCGAACCACGGGTTGCAAAACCAAGTATACCGACGTATGTAGGACGGCCCGTCCGATGTCGGGGGGTAGGTCGCTTGAGGCCGTCGGTGACGGCGGTCCTAGATAGATGACGGACACCCTTCGGGGTACATAACCCGGCTTACAGTCCTGCTTGAATATACAAAAAGCCGTTCTCCTTTTGGGGAACGGCTTTGCTTGTGTTGTGGGGAGGACTACTTCAGCTCGCCCAGAGCTTTCTTGATGCGTTCCACGGCGCGGGCGATGTTCTCGTCGGAAGTGGCATAGCTCAAGCGGATGTATTCGGGAGCGCCGAAAGCGGTGCCGCCTACGGTGGCTACATGTCCGTGTTCAAGCAGGTACATGGCCAGGTCGTCGGAGGTGGCGATGGTTTTGCCGTCGGGGGTCTTTTTGCCGAAGAAACTGCTGCACTTCGGGAATACGTAGAAGGCGTCCTTCGGCTTGTTGATCTGCAGACCGGGGATTTCCTTCATCAGACCGTAGATCAGGTCGCGGCGGCGTTCGAACGCGCGGCGCATGGTCTCTACGCAGCTCTGGTCGCCGGTGTAGGCGGTTTCGGCCGCTTTTTGGGCAACCGAGCAGGTGCCGGAGGTGTATTGACCCTGCAGCTTGATGCAGGCCTTGGCGATCCATTCGGGAGCGGCGATCCAACCGATACGCCAGCCGGTCATGGCATAGCCTTTGGAGCAGCCGTTGACCACAACCACCTGGTCGCGGATTTCCGCAAACTGGGCGATGGTCTCGTGCTTGCCGATGTAGTTGATGTGTTCGTAGATTTCGTCCGAAATGACATACATGTGCGGATGCTTGGCGATAACGTCCGCCAACGCTTTCAACTCCTCATGCGAATAGACGCTGCCGGTCGGGTTGGAGGGCGAACAGAGGATGAGCGCTTTGGTCTTGTCGGTGATGGCTTCCTCCAACTGGGCGGCGGTGATTTTGAAGTCCTGGTTGATACCGGCCTTGATGATGACGTTTTTGCCTTCGGCCAGTTTGACCATTTCCACATAGCTTACCCAGAACGGGGCGGGAACGATCACTTCGTCGCCCGGTCCCACAATCGACAGGATCGTGTTGCAGACGGCCTGTTTGCCGCCGGTCGATACAACAATCTGGTTGAACGTGTAGTCGAGGTTGTTCTCCCGCTTGAGTTTGGCGGCGATGGCTTTGCGCAATTCCGGGAAACCGGCTGCCGGCGAATAGAAGGAGTAGTTGTCGTCAATGGCTTTCTTGGCGGCTTGTTTGATGTGCTCGGGGGTGGTGAAATCGGGTTCACCTACGCTCATGTTGATGACATCGACGCCTTGCGCCTTGAGTTCGCTGCTCTTTTGTGACATGGCCAAGGTGGCGGATACCGACAGGGCGGCCAAGCGGGGAGAAACTTCGTTCATTTTTATATCTGTTAATGTACTTAATTCGCGTCCATACAAGCGGTACGCACAAAAATCGGGCAAAGTTAAGCATTATATTCGGTTTTTACGCTATTTGCGCGGGTAAAAATGATTTATGAACAATGTGGTTTCTTACGACCCGCCGGTTTGCTCAGATTGAATAAAATATGTAACTTTGCGCTGTTTTTGAGTGAGTAATTTTTTCTAAATCAAAATAGTTATGACAAAAAGTGCTTTGCAAATCGCAAGAGCTGCCTATCAGCCCAAGTTGCCGGAGGCATTGAAGGGTGCTGTGGCGCTCAAGGAAGGTCAGGCCACCCAGTCGGTAGCCGACCAGGACGCTATTCAGAAACTTTTCCCGAACACCTACGGCATGCCCGTGGTTACGTTTGAGAAGGCGGCCAAGGCCGAAACGCTTCCCGCCATCAATGTGGGTGTCATCCTCTCCGGCGGTCAGGCTCCCGGCGGTCACAATGTGATTTCCGGTCTGTTCGACGGTCTGAAGAGCTTGAACAAGGCTTGCAAACTGTACGGCTTTCTGGGAGGTCCCAGCGGTTTGATCGATCACAAGTATATCGAACTTACGTCCGACATTATTGACGAATACCGCAACACCGGTGGTTTCGACATCATCGGCTCGGGTCGTACCAAACTGGAGGAGCAGAGCCAGTTCGACAGTGGTATCGAGATTTGCAACAAGCTTGGCATCAAGGCATTGGTTATTATCGGCGGTGACGACTCCAACACCAACGCCTGTGTGCTGGCCGAGTATTATCTGCAGAAGAAGACGGGTATTCAGGTAATCGGTTGCCCGAAAACGATTGACGGTGACCTCAAGAACCAGATGATTGAAACGTCTTTCGGCTTTGATACGGCTTGCAAGGTGTATTCGGAGGTGATCGGCAACATCATGCGTGATGCCAATTCGGCCAAGAAGTACTGGCACTTCATCAAACTGATGGGCCGCAGTGCCTCGCACATCGCGTTGGAGTGCGCTTTGCAGACGCAGCCTAACATCTGCATTGTTTCGGAAGAGGTGGAGGCCCGGAAGATGACGTTGGCGCAGATTGTCAACAACATTGCCGATACGGTGGCCGCCCGTGCCGCCCAGGGCAACAACTTCGGTGTTATCCTGATTCCGGAAGGTTTGATTGAATTCATTCCTGAAATGAAGGTCCTCATTGCCGAGCTCAATGATCTGCTCGCTCACGAGAGCGATGTTCAGAAGGCGCTCAAGGGCCTGACTCCCGGCAGTGCCGCTGTGTATGCCTCGCTGCCCGAAGCAATCGCCAAGCAGCTTACGCTCGACCGCGACCCGCACGGCAATGTACAGGTTTCGCTCATCGAGACGGAGAAACTGCTCATCGAAATGGTGAAGAAACGTCTGGCGGATATGAAGAAGGAAGGCAAGTATGTGGGCAAGTTCTCCGGTCTGGGTCACTTCTTCGGTTACGAAGGCCGCTGCGCCGCCCCGTCCAATTTCGATGCCGATTACTGCTACAGCCTGGGCTTCAACGCCGCTCATCTGATTGCTTCCGGCAAGACGGGTTACATGTCGCTGGCACGCAACACGACGGCTCCCGCCGCCGAATGGATTGCCGGTGGTGTGCCTGTTACCATGATGATGAACATGGAACGCCGTCACGGCGAAATGAAGCCGGTTATCCGCAAGGCTTTGGTGGAATTGGACGGTGCCCCGTTCAAGAAATTGGCCGCCAACCGCGAAAAATGGGCCATTGAGACCTCTTATGTATATCCCGGCCCGATCCAATATTTCGGTCCGTCGGAGGTATGCGACCAGCCGACCAAAACGCTGCAACTGGAGCAGGGTAAGTAACCGGCGGTTTGTAATTACCCGGACAATTTATGACAGAGGCGCACTTTCGTGCGCCTCTGTTGTTTTACTTTGTCTGATTCAATACGGTACGGTTTTTAGGGGGCCGTACAAAAATGGGAAGTTCACACCATCAATTGCCCCATGTCGAGTGGTATGTGCAAATTTTGCACATGTGATATTTTGCTCCAATTCTTCCTCCTTATAAATATTACGAATGTGACGACCAATAACAGTTCTATCCTTGTCAAACAACTCAGCCATTTGTGCTTGTGTCAGCCATACGGTGTCGTTCTCGAGCCGGACGTCGATTTGGGTGCGACCGTCTTCGGTTTGGTAGATTAAGATTTTGTTTTCTTCCACAGGTGTTAGTTTTTACGGGTATGCAAAAATACAAAATCTTTCTTGAAAGTTGGTGATGCTCAAAGGCTACAATTCAGAACTGTCCGGTTTTTAGGGGGCCGTACATTTTTAGGGGACCGTAACATTTTTAGGGGGCCGTACAAAAATGGGAAGTTCACAACTTCCATCGGCATTCACTTTGAAAATGGCTCCCTCGGAGACTTTCTGAGTGGGAGTATACAATTCGGGTGCATCGGGGGTACTACCCGTGCCGGTGAAAGGATATCCCTCGTCAGTCAGTTCTACATAACGGCTACTTCCTCCGTGGGTATTCGTAAAGTCATCCATTTTATGAACCGGGATTCTGGCATTGCTGCAATCGTTTGTTTTGTAATGGATTACGTAATAATGATCGGTTATCATAGATTTAAAATCATCACGCCCACCGGGATAATACAGGCCAAGATCGTAAAACATATCACTCGGTGTTAATCATAGAGTCGATTTTGTATTTTGCTATTTCTTCGTCAGAGAGTCTGTAATAATCTAGTGTTTCATCTGCGATGTTAAGATATTTATTGTTGTGATATGTGGTGCGTTTTATGCGTATTGTCGAAGACTGATAGTCGTGGTTATGAATGAAACTCCTAAACCATTTATCCGAGAGCCCGTAATATATCCAATCGTTGAATTCGATGTCAGAATCTTGACATTTTCTCCATGATCCACCGCTTCGTTTGACATCATCGCCTTGAATGTAATAATGCATGTATGTAAAATCTTCCTTGACAACGAGGAAGTCCAAGTTCCCTGTTCGCTCATATTCATCGGTAATGAGAAATACTCCGCATATATCCTTTGTTGTCGGGGCACAACAACATAGGGTGAGAAGCATTACAAGAAGATAATTTCTTGACAAATTAATGAAGAAATTTGTTTTCATCGATGTTTTTGATTATAAATCGTATTGTTTGTTGTATTGTTTTCAGTTTTTTGTTAGAAGCCTCTTTGTCGTTAGCAAGATGTAGGAATAAAGAACTTTTGCTTGTCCGATTCGATAATGTCACCAAAACTTGCTTTTCATTTATCCTTTTGGCGGTACCAACGGAGGCTCCAACGAATATTTGCTGTAGATTAGAGTCTATATGTTTTTTCGCGGAGTCGTACAAATCTGTCTGGTCAGGTGAGAATTTTAGGTATATATCAATCTCGTCATTATTTTTGAATTCCGAATTTAGGCGGTTGTATATCTGTTGCAGTATATCGTCTAATACATATCCGCTAAGATATTGTTTGACGAATGAATTGCTTTCTCCAACTGTTAAATACCTATTTGTCGGACCTGTCCCCGTGGCGAATTCATATAACAGGATTCCTACGGATTTCCTACCATCAGTGTTGAATATGTTTTGTTTATCGTTTTCACTCAATGATTGTAAGTTTGGACATAACTCAGATGCAAAATTAATTAAGCATTCAGACATTTTCTCTACAACTGATGGTTTGTCAAAGAAATCTTGAAAATAAGGTGTGATTACTTTGAGAATATTCTTGAAATCAGAGCGATTTTCCCAGATTTCGTCTATAATGTTGGGGTTTTCGAGAATACGTTGTTTTACATCGTATCCCTCATCTTTCCATAACTGCAATAAACAATCCTTTATATCAACGTTAGACTTTACTCTAACGAATGCAGAGGCTCCTTTTATGGAAGTGATAAC
>JAGDAS010000121.1 GCA_017959385.1 Paludibacteraceae bacterium | reverse complement strand
TGCGATTTGCTGGTGGAGACGCCTTCGGCGCTGCAGTTCGTGACGTTCGATATGAGGAAGCTGGATGATTTGTTTCAGTTGGGGTATGCGGCGATGGCGGAACAGTTGGAGCCGGGAGGTGCCATCATGAAAGAGGAATAACAAAAAAGCCTCAGATTTCTCTGAAGCTTTCTGCTGTATGGACGAGACGCGAACTCGCGACCTCCGCCGTGACAGGGCGGCATTCTAACCACCTGAACTACCCCACCAGGTTGGTTGCTTAAAGCGATTGCAAAGATACGGACTTTATTTGAATTTGCAAGCGTACGGCTTTATTTTTTTTGAAAAAACCAAAAATTCTCTGATTTTACGGTCTCAGGGGTTCCAGCGGGCGGTTTCCATGAGGTGGATGATGTCGTCGCGCAGGTAGTTGATGACCGGGGCGAGCGAATCCTTGTTGGGTTTGTTGTTGAAGTAGAGCGAGCCGCGCAGGAAGTGCCGGACCGAGTCGGTCAGGACGAACTGTACGGACGAGGCCGGGTTGCCCTGAATGTCGTACAGGATGCCGTACATGCGGTGTTCGGGATCCTCGTAGGGCTGCTGCGTGATGGCATCGGCCTTGACGGTATGCTTGTACACAAAGTCGCGGCTGTCCTCACTGACCTCGTACAAGTTGCCCGTCAGTGGCATGTAGCTGCAATAAATGCGGGCGTTGTAGGTGGGATAGACAATGTCGAACCAGTCGGGATGCTCCTTCTGGGGGACCACGCGGGCGATGTTGTGCGGATATTCAAAGTAGCAGACCCGGCTGGAGTCGCTGTAGCGGTAGTCCTTCTCCTTCAGGTCGATACGGAAATAGGCGCGCGGCTTGGGCGTGTAGCGTGTACAGGCACCCGACAGGATGGCGACCGCCAGCAACAGGCCGGCGGCCAGCGTGTGCACAAACAGGTCAGTCCTCGTCATGGTCGATGGTGAGTTTGATGGTTTTGATGCGGCGCTTGTCGGCTGCAACAATCTTCAGGTGGTAGGGAGGAATGTCAATCTCCGTTTCCTGTGGCGGGATCTCTCCCTTGATCTCCAGAATGAGACCGGCCAGTGTCTCCGCCTCACCGATCAGGTGTTCGAAGGGCTCGCGCTGGATGCCTTCAAGTTTGAAGAAGTCGCCCAGCAGGATTTTGCCGTCAAACAGGTAGCTGTGCCGGCTCAGGCGTGCATACAGGCGGGAGGTTTCGTCGTCGTATTCGTCAGCGATGTCGCCGACAATCTCCTCCAGAATGTCCTCCATGGTGACAATGCCGGCCGTTCCGCCGAATTCATCCACCACGACGGCGATGTGGGTCTTGTTCTTCTGAAAATCCTCCAGCAGGATGTTGATGTGCTTGGTCTGCGGTACGAAATAGGCTTTGCGTACAATGGACTGCCAGGGGAAATCCTTCTCACCCAGGTGGGCGATGAGGTCCTTGATGTACAGAATGCCCCGGATGTTGTCGAGTGTTTCGTGATAAACCGGAATGCGTGAGTAACCGGCCGAGTTGACCAACCGCAGCACATCCTGCATGCCGGCAGTGTCCTCAATGGCGATGACGTCCACGCGCGGGGTCATGGTGCTGCCGGCGCTGATGTTGCCGAATTTGATGATGCCCTCCAGAATTTCCTTGTCCTCCTCAATGGCGTCGGCGGTGAGGTCGTAGGCTGTACTCAGGTCGTTCATGGAGACGGAGGCACCCCCGTGTGCCCTGCGGTGCTTCATCAGGCGCCGCATCGGCAGCACCAGCAGCCAGGAGAGCGGAGCGGTGCATTTTTCCGTAAAGTTCAGGAAATAGGCCATGCGGCGGGCAAACGACAAGGTGTTGTGCCGGGCATAGATTTTCGGAAGATTCTCGCAGAAGAGCAGCAGCAGGAAGGTGATCAGAACGGTCTCGACAAAGAAGAGCAACAGCGGATGCGACGCAAAGTCGTAGCAGCGGTACATGAGTGTTGACGAGAGGATGACAATGGCGATGTTGGCGATGTTGTTGGCGATCAGTATGGCCGACAACAGCCGGTCGGGGCTGGCGATGAGGCGCAGCAGCAGTGTGTCGCGCCGGACGGCACTGTGGCGCAGGGTGTCCTTGTCCTCGGGTGTGAGTGAGAAGCAGGCCAGCTCCGATGCCGATACCAGCGCGGAAAGCAGCATGAGCAGCAGGAGGGTGATAAGTAGCAGCAGGTTGATTCCCATATCCGTATTGCGATAACTGATGCAAAGATAAGGTTTTTTTTGACACAAATTCGTGTAAAATGATTACCTTTGCCCCGACAGTTCGATGAGACCATCCTGTCGTTAAACAAAACCAGGCTCGCACATTTCTTGCCAAGTTGCAGGGTGCCGGCCTTGCAATTTTGGAATATGTTTACCATTAAAAATGAAATTCAGTTCGATACGGCTCACTACCTGAGCGGTTATCTGGGCAAATGCGCCAATATTCACGGCCACCGTTACCGGTTGATTGTCAAGATCGCCCGGGAGGAATTGCATACAGACGGGCATCTGCGCGGCATGGTCGATGATTTCAGCCACATCAAGACGGTGCTCCGTGAGGTGGAGGCCGAGTTTGACCACAAACTGCTGGTGGAGGACAACGACGAGGGCCGCCGTCTGACGGAGGCCCTGCGTGCGGTCAAGCCCGATTTGGCGGTCTGCCTGTTTCCCACCCGTCCGACCGTGGAGGAGATGTCGCGCTATATATTCCGGCTCATCCGTGGCAAAGGCCTGGATGTGACCGAGGTGGAATTGTTTGAAACCCCCGCCAACAGTTGCATTTACAGCGAATGAACACGTTTCCGGTCATCGAAAAGTTTGTCAGTATTGACGGAGAGGGCCCCACAGCCGGTGCCCTGTCGGTCTTTGTACGTTTTGCCGGCTGCAACTTGCGCTGCCGCTGGTGCGACACCTCGTATGCCTGGCAGGAGGAGCCCGGTTGCGAATACCTGACCGATGCCCGGCTGGCCGCCTACATCCGTTCCACCGGCGTGCGGCACGTTACGCTCACAGGAGGAGAGCCGCTGCTGCAAAAGCCGCTGCTTTCCCTACTGGCCCGTCTGACCGATTGTGAGGTGCATATTGAAACCAACGGGTCGGTGGGCATTGAGCGTTTCCGGGTTGGGGAGCATGTGCACTTTGTGGTGGATTACAAACTGCCCGGCAGCGGCATGGAGGACCGTATGGACAAGAACAATCTGACCGCTGTCCGCAGGCAGGATGCCTACAAATTCGTCATTGCCGATGAAGCGGATTTGCAGCGGGCCTTTGAGGTCATTGAACGCTACCGGCTGACGGAGCGCTGCCAGGTCTATCTGAGCACCGCATTCGGTGAAATTGCTCCGGACGCTGTGGTGGAGGAGATGATCCGGCGCCGGGCCAACGGAGTCAAACTGCAACTGCAGTTGCACAAATATATATGGGAACCTAATAAAAGAGGTGTGTGATGGATAAAGAGAAAATTGCCGTTCTGGTGCGCGAATTTCTGACCGCACTGGGCGAAGACCCCGATCGTGAGGGATTGCAGGAAACGCCACAGCGTGTGGCGCGTATGTGCGAGGAGTTGTTCCGCGGCATCGGCTACACCAACCGCGAAATTGCGGAGAAATACGCCAAAACCTTCCAGGACGAGGATGAGTGTGTGAACCGGGAGGGCGGCTATGTGGTCGTGTCGGACATTCCGATGTTCAGCTTCTGCGAACACCATATCATGCTTATGTACAACATGCGCGTTTCCGTCATCTACAAGCCCAAGGACCGCGTGATCGGACTGAGTAAAATCGCCCGTATCGCCGAGATGGTCGGACACCGGTTGCAACTGCAGGAGCGCATAGGCGCCGACATCGCCGAAATCATGCAGATGGCCACCGGCAGCGAGGATGTGGGCGTGGTGGTGGAAGGCGAGCATGGCTGCATGACCGCACGTGGTATCCGCAAACCCGGTGCCCGCATGCGCACATCGGTGTTCCGAGGCCTTTTCGAACGCGATGCCGCCGCCCGTCAGGAAGCCATGTGGCTGCTTTGCGGCAAGCCTTCCGGCGAATGACACTCCGAATCTGCGGCAAACAAAAACGGGGATCCTTTCAGCGGGTCCCCGTTTTTGTTTTCGGACAACGGAAGTTTATTTGACGGTAAACCGGGCGGCGTCAATGGCACCGTCTTTCAGTTGGGAGAGTTTGTAAACCGTATAATTGCCGTTCACTTCCTCCAGCACCATTTCCTCCAGGTTCAGCGAGGTGGCCTGGTATTTCAGCACTACTTTGCTGTAGCCGCGGGGCGTTTTGTTCTGCGTGGCAATGCTGAACACATGCCGGCCGCCCTCCTGGGTGTAGCTGACGGTGCCGTTGTTCTCGTCGGCGATGGCCTGAATGTTGCCGTGCATGCAGTTGAGCAACGTGTTGCGCAGCGTAAGCAGCGGCGAACCCTTCTGGATGTTGTGGTTGGTTTTTTTGCCCCCCGTCTGCATGACGAACTGCTTGTCGTTGATGACCAGATAGTCGCCGGCCGGTTGACTGTAGTGCATGGCCATGTTGCCCGGTGTGGTGTAGAGCGTTCCTGCCGACAGGACCTCCTTCTTCATCATTTTGATGTATTTGGTCTGGTCAAAGGCACCGGTATAGCTGCGCTGTCCGTTCTTTTTGAACACCTGTTGGGCAACGGCCGTATAGTCGGCGGCCCAAGTGCCGGCGGCTATCAACAGGGAAGTCAATAGTACGATGAATTTTTTCATAACTTGTTTTTTTACGTGTACAAACCGCCGTTGATGGCGATTACTTCGCCATTGATGTAGGCGGCTTCCGGCGAAACCAGGAAGCCGACGAGGGCGGCGATTTCTTCGGGTTCACCGAAACGCTTGGCCGGAATCTGGGCGGAAAGCGCCTTTTCGTCCAAGCCTTCCACCATGTCGGTCTTGACAAATCCGGGAGCCACGGCGTTGACGGTCACCTTCTTGGCGGCGACTTCCTGTGCCAGCGCTTTGGTGGCGGCGATCAGTCCGCCCTTGGCGGCCGAATAGTTGGTTTGGCCGGGCAGGCCCTTCTGACCCGAAAGCGACGCTACATTGACAATGCGTCCGAACTTCTTGAGCAACATGGGTTTGAGTACGGGACGGGTAACATTGTAGAATGAATGCAGGTTGGTGTTCAGCACCTTGTACCAGTCTTCCGACTCCATCCAAAGCAGCAGATTGTCGCGACGGATGCCGGCATTGTTGACCAATACTTCGATATAATCGTCAGGATGGGCCTGTTGCCAGGCTTCGATGGCGCTGACCGTGGCTTCGTTGTCGGCTACGTCGAAGGGAAGCAGCTCGCCGTTACCGCCGGCTTGGCGGATCAGGTCGAGTGTTTCCTGCGCTTTGGCGGCGCCGGCCACATAATTGATCAGAACGGTGTAGCCCATTTGGGCGAGTTTGAGGCTGATGGCGCGACCCAGGCCGCGGCTGCCTCCGGTTACTAATGCGTATTTCATATCATTCATGCTTGAATAAGTCGTTGGTTACAGTTTCCATCCCGAGTATTTCGGCGGTGGTGAAGAATGACGTCATACTGACCCCCAATATCCCGTGCAGGTTTAAATTCTGTCCGGTCAAAAGCAGGTTGGGCAGCGGTGTCTTCGGGGTGAGGACGGTGCCCATGGGGTTGTTGAAGTCCTTGCGGATGCCGTAGGCGGAGCCTTCGGCGGTTTTGGTATAGTGTTCGTACGACAGGGGGGTGCTGGTGAAGTCGCGTTCGATGGCGTCGGCCAATTCCGGAATCTGGCGCCCGGCCAACCGGATGCAGGCTTCGGTCTTGTCGATCTTCATCTCCACGTAGCTTTGGCCGCGTTTGCCCATGGGCATGGCCGCCCACGGATGCACTTCGCCCCACAGCATCGGGGTGAGCAGGTCGAGCCGGGTGGCGTAATCGCCTTTTTCCGGGTAATAGTTGACCAGAATGCGGTCGGTCTTGCCGGCTTGATAGTGCCATAGGTCGGCATCCTGGTAGATGTAGCGGTTGAACTTGCAGGCGGGCAGCACGTTGGGCTTGAGCCGCAGATTCACAGTGAACATCCCGAAGGTGTTGGGCAGCGATTCGATGCGCCGCCGGTAGATTTTGCGGATGACCGCACTCTCCTTGAGCAGTGACAGCGTGATGCTCGGATGGGCGTTGGAGATAAACCAGTCGGCCTCGATCCGTTCGTCGCCCACCCAGGCGGCGGCGATGCGCCCGTCCTGTTCTTCCAACCGGTCCACTTCGGCTCGAACCCGCACTTGTCCGCCCATGCTGCGGATGCTTTCCGCCAGGCTTTCGGCAATCTGCCCACCGCCCCCTTGCAGACGCCAGGCGCTTTGTATGAACGAGTTGTTGATCTGGGCAAAGGTATAGAGCGGCAGGTCGGCCGTGAGTTCCATTTTCAGAGAGGTGCCTGCCAGGATGTCACGCAGGAGCGGGTCGGTAATGGTTTCCTCCAGCCAGGCTTTCGCCGAACGGGCAAACAGCGAGGTGCTGTAGAACTGGTCGGCTTCGCGTGGTTGGAAACTGTCAAAGATATGGTCGCCGACTTGCCGGAGGAAAGCGATGTAGTTTTTCAGGTTTTCCCGTTGCGACGGGAAGGCTTTTGCCAGAGTTTCATAGAACCCTTCGTAGCCTTGGGTAAAGGGATGCGTGTGTCCGTTGACGGTAACGAGGTCGAACTGACCGCCCATCCGTACCCAGGGCAGCTTGATGAGGTCGAAATAAGAGAAGAGCCGGTGCAGTGCCTGCCCTTCGTCCAAGGCTCCCACATAGTGGAAACCGGTATCGAAGACGGCTTCGCCGCGTTTGAAGGTCTGCAGGCATCCGCCCAAGATGGCGGTACGTTCCAATACGCATACATTCAGGCCGTGCTTGGCCAGGATGTAGCCGCATTGCAGGCCTCCCAATCCGCTTCCTATGACAACGACATCGTACTTCATGCGGTTTGTCGGTTTCTGCGTTCAACAATGCGGTTGAAGAACTTCGTCTTCATCAGCGCATGGAAAATGAGGGGCTCCAACGTATAGGCCATGCCGATGGTAGAGAGCATGCCGATGAGTGTGATGAATCCGATGGATTCCAAGGCGGGGTGTACGGCGAAAATCAGTGACGAGATGCTGATGATGAGCACGGTGGCTGATAGCAGGATGGCGGTCTTGTGCTGCAGCAGCAGTTGGGATTTACCGCACGTTTCGGCCAACAGACCATCCAGAATGAAGATGCTGTAGTCCACACCCACACCGAAGATAAAGGACGATACGACGATGTTGAGCAGATTGAACGACAAACCGGTAAGCCCCATCAGTCCCTCCACCACAAACCAGCTCATGGTCATGGGCAGGAAGGCGATGAGCGCCAGCGGTATGCTGCGGAAGGACAGCAGCAGGACGATCAGTACGAAAAGCGAAGAGATCCACAGGATGATATTGAAGTCGTCGCGCAGGATGCGGACCATGTCCTCCATGTAGTAGAAGGGGTCGATGACCACGGTGTGCGGCAGTGGCGTCAGGGCGTCGCAGACTTCTTTGGTGCGTGCGGGATCCATTTGTACAGATGTGAACAGCAGCCATTTACCATCGGTGTATTCGGCGAAGTTGCCGGCGATTTCGTCGGGTAGTACGCCCGCTTCCAGCAAATGATCGTCGGCGGGCTCCTCCTCCATCAGGTCGTAGAAGAGTTGGAAGGCCTCGGGGTCGAATCCGACGGCACTGCCGGCATGGGCAATGCGTTGGCGGACCTCAGTCCTGTGCTGCTCTGTCCAATAGTTCTTCCAGCGTTGGATACGCGCCTGGGCCAGCGAATCTGGAATCAGTAACTGCGACGTGGCGGCGTACGAAACAATCAAGCCGCTGTCGCGCATGGCGGCGAGATGCTGTTGCAGCACGGCATTTGCCGACAAGGCATCGCTCATTTCGGCGGCGGTCACGGCAAAGTAGAGGTTGGCGTTGCCGTGGTTGGTCTTTTCGGCGAGCAACTGCTCGGACCGTACGGTGCGGGGATGGGAGAAACCGATGTTCTTCAGATCGGTGTCGAACGATACCAGGTGTGCGCAGCTTACACCGACGATGCACAGTACGCACAGCGCCGCCACCCAGGGTTTGTTGCGCTCGAACGGATAGGTGTTGATTTTCTCAATGAGCTTGAAGGCTTTCTCCGAATGGCGGTTTCCCCGGGCTTTGAAGAAATGGGGCAGGAACAGCAGGCAGAAAAGCGTGGTGCCGATCAGGGCGAACGTGGCGAACAGGCCGAAGTCGCGCAACAGAGCCGAGTCGGTGAATACCAGGCCCATGAAAGCGCCGATGGTGGTGAGGCTGCCCAATATGACGGGAGTGGTCTGTTCGCGGATCACCAACTCGGGATCGTTGACGTATTTGTAGTGCGTGACGACATGCAGACAGTAGCTGAGCGCCACACCCAGTACAATGGCACCGATTCCCATGGCCATGAGCGACATGGTGCCTTGGATGAAGTAGAGCGCGCAGAGCGACAGGAGCATGCCGTAGCCGATGGGCAGCAGCAGCCAGAGCAGGGTGCCTTTGTTGCTGAAACAGTACCAGACGAGCAGGATGGCCAGCAGCAGCGAAAGGCCGATGGTGAACACCAGGTCGCGCTTGATCTGTCGGGCGTTGCATACGCTGCGTACGGGCGAACCGTGAAAGAGGACTTCCAGATCGGGGTGGGTTTGCTGCAGTTGTTCGATTTCGGATTCAATCTGTTTGACCAATGCGTTGCCGCTCTTGGAGTCGAATCCGGCGAAATTGGGCGACAGGAAGGCAACCAGTACGGTTGAGTCGGGGGTGTAGAAATGCTGGTCGATGATGCGGTATTGGCCGCCGAAGGCCTGTGAGAGCGCCTGGCTTTTGCTCTTCAAAGCATATCGGATACCGGCCGGGTCGGCGGCGACAAAGAGGTCACGGCCTTCCATGACAAGGTCCACGTTGGCCTGCATCTGAACCTCCAGCGCATCGGGTTGCAGGAGGGAGTCCATGACCGCATAGTCGCTTTCCTCCAGGAAGAGCGGAATGTGGTGGTAGGCGTAGCCGGCTCCTTCGGTCAGCCAGTTCATATCGACTTGGTACAGGATGTGGTCGATGTGGCTGCCGGTGTCGTGCGTGAGCAGCGAGTCCATGAATTCGTCGCAGGCTTCGTTGAGTCCGGCAAGGTCG
This sequence comes from Paludibacteraceae bacterium, assembly GCA_017959385.1. Classification (GTDB taxonomy): domain Bacteria; phylum Bacteroidota; class Bacteroidia; order Bacteroidales; family Paludibacteraceae; genus Enterocola. The sequence continues at coordinate 5,217 of JAGDAS010000121.1, read as the reverse complement.
GTTTCTCCCGACCGGCTGCGCATTTGTATGAAGATTTTGTCTTTGACTTTCAAATGATTGAACACCAACTGCTCCGAATCGCCGATGGTGCTCGAGGCGGGAAGCAGTTTGGTAATATCCTCCTCAAAACGCACCTGCAGGGCGAAGAAGAGGAACAACAGCGTGGAGGTGGTCAGCAACAGGTACATCAGCCACCGGTGCTGTTGGAAATATCGATATACTGCCAGGGTAAACTTGACCATGCTTGCTATGGGTTATTCTGCTACAGCCTGGGCTTTGAGTTCCAAATAAACGGTTTCACCGCGGAAGAGTTTGGCGTTCAGCTGATAGTGGTCCTCATTTTCCGCAAGGACCAGATTCAACTGGATGTCCGGGCAGTCCTGAGGCGTGACCAAGGCCGTATAGCGGCATTGGTTGACGAGTGACAGCATCAGAGGCTTCCCGATCAGTTGTTCGGCGCATTCTTTGATCATCTGCAGGGAGCAGACACCCGGCGATACGGGCTGACCGGGGAAATGTCCTTGATATACTTCGCAGTCGGGCAGCAGACGTAGGTCGAAACGGTGGCCGTCTTCCTGCTGCCGGTGCGATGCAATGGTAAAGTAGCTGTTCATTAACATGGGCACTCGTATTAAAAGTTCCATCGGGCGCGCCATGCTTCGACAAACGCCGGCGTCGAAGGGTCAAACCGGCCGTCGGTGGTGACAAACAACTGTGTGGTTGATGCCGTGGCCAGTAGGGCATGGTCGCTTTCGCGGAAAATGTTGTAGTTGAACGTCAGTTTCGCCGCGAGGGCCGGAATGTAGGTGGTTTCAACCACCAACCGGTCGCCCCGTCGGGCGGATGCCTTGTACTGGATATGCAGGTCAACTACCGGGACTACATATCCATGGTCGTAAATGGTCTGGTACGACAATCCGAATTGTTCGCCCCAGGCCTCGCGTCCCTCTTCCAGCAGTTTGACATAGTTTCCATGCCAAAGCATCTGGATGGCATCCAGTTCGTAGAAGGGGATGCCTCGGGTGAACCGATGGGTCAGTGCGGGACGCTTTCCGTTCTCCATGGTTCAGGCCTGAATGGATATTTTCATGCGGCTTTCCACCACCACCTCACCATTGGATTCGGTTTCGGCCGAAAGCAGGGTGACCCCCATCACCTCAGACAGGATGTGTATGCGTGTCTGCAGTGTTTCGCCCGCAGCCGGCAGCCGGTGGATGGCGCATTTCTTGATTTCGCCGATGTAGCCGATGGGAGCGGGCTTGCCTTGCTTGAAATATCCATACCCTGCAAACGCTGAAGCTGATTGAGCGATGTGCTCAATCAGCCCCGGTTCGCGAAATTTTCCATTCTGCACAAAATAATTGTCGTGCTGAATGGTCAGCCCGGTTCGGGCATCGGTGTCTGTCGCCTCCCAGAAGGTGTCCACCATCATGATGGGCGGACGCTGCGGGATCAGTTTTTTGATGTCTTCGCCGGTAAAGAGTGGTTTCATTAGGCTTGGTGTTCAGCGATATAGTCGTATAACAGGCCAAAGGTCTTCAGTTGGGAGATTTCCGAACCTTTGATTTTTACCTTGAATTCGTTCTCGATCAAAGCAACCATGTCGACCAGGCTCAAGCTGTCCAGTTGGAGGGTTTGCTTGATGTCGGCGTCGGGCGTAATGGTTTCAGGTTCTACTTCGAATTCTTCGGCCAATACGGAGTTGATTTTTTCGATCAGTTCTGCTTTTTCCATAACGTTTTATTAAAATAGGTGATTATAAATTCTTGATAATGAGTGTTGAGTTGGTGCCACCGAAGCCGAAGGAGTTTGACAGGAACATGTCAAAACGCTTTTCGATGCGTTTGGCGGGAATGTTCAGTTTGGCGGAGTCTTCGTCGGGGTTCTCGAAGTTCAGGTTGGGGGCGATGAAGCCGTTTTTCATCATCAGCATGGAGTAGATGACTTCGCTGGCGCCCGCCATCCACATTTCGTGACCGGTCTGTCCCTTGGTCGAGGTGACTTCCGGACCGTTGGCACCGAATACGTTGTAAATGGCTTGCGCCTCTTTGGCGTCACCTACATGCGTGGAGGTGGCATGGGCGTTGATGTAGCCGATTTCGCGGATGTCCACACCCGACTGGCGGATGCACATTTCCAACGAGGCGGTGGGCCCTTCCACGTTGGGCGTGGAGATGTGGTCGCCATTGGAGGAGAAGCCCCAACCCAACACTTCGGCCAGGATGGGCGCACCGCGCTTGACGGCCGAATCGTAGTCCTCTACAATAACGGTGGCCGCACCGCCGCCCGGTACCAGACCGTCGCGGTCGCGGTCGAACGGACGGCTGGCCTTGGTCGGCTCGCTTTCGCGGGTGGAGAAGGCGCTGATACCGTCGAAACTGCAGACTACATAGGGATTGACTTCCTGGGCACCGCCGCAGACCACCATGTCCTGCAACCCGTTGCGGATGAGCAGGGCGGCCAGACCGATGGCGTGCGAGCTGCTCGCACAGGCGCCGGAGATGGTCAGGTTGATGCCTTTGAGGTGATAGATGCAGGAGAGGTTCATGCTTACCGTCGAGTTCATGGACTGGAAGATGCCTCCCGAGCCGATCATGGTAGTGTCGCCTTTGTCGTACATGGCTTTGACACTGCGGTAAACGGGTTCGGCGCTGCTGTCGTTGCCGTAGAGCAGCCCGACCACATGGTTGTCCAGGTAGTCCTGGTCGATTTTCGCATTTTTCAATGCCTCTTCGGTGGCCACATAGGCATACTTGGCCTGTTCGGGCATGAAGGCGCGCTGTGTGCGGCTCAGGGCTTTTCTCAAATCGGGCGAGTCCAAATGGGAAGTCAGTGCGGAACGGAATCCCAAATCTTTACGTTCTTGGTCGAAAATGATGCCGGAGACTCCGTCATACAGGGATTGTTTTACGGCATCCAAGCCATTCCCCAAACAGGAGTAGATACCCATGCCCGTGATTACGACTCGCTTACTCATGATCTTGTGTTCTTGTTTTTAAATGTTTCTGCTTTACGACAGGGTGTTCCTGTCCAATTAGCGTGGCAAAATTACAACTTTTTTTTCAAATAAGCCCCTTTTTTAGTTGAATAAGCGAAAAACGAGGGGCGGATGGATAACTTTTCGGCGATAACGGGCACTATTTGAATAGAAATTGTATATTTGCACTCCGTAAATTCTATTGAACATACCATTATGGATAAAATCAGCTATGCGTTGGGTTTGAGCATCGGCAACAACCTGTTGTCGTCCGGCATCACCCGACTGGATATGAATAAGTTCACCTGTGCCGTGAACGATGTGTTGGAGCACAAGACGCCCGAAATGTCGTACGACGAGGCGAAAACGGTTCTGAACGATTTCTTTGCCAACTTGTCGCGCAAGGTGGCCGAGCAACAGCAGGCTTCCGGCCGGGCATTTTTGGAAAAAAACGCCAAGGAGGCGGGCGTGGTGACGCTGCCCAGCGGCCTGCAGTACAAGGTGCTCAGCGAAGGCAAGGGGGCCAAACCCGGGCCGGCCGACCGTGTACGCTGCCATTACGAGGGCTCGCTGATTGACGGCACGGTGTTCGACAGTTCCGTCAAGCGTGGAGAACCAGCCGAATTCGGTGTGAACCAGGTGATTGCCGGATGGGTGGAGGCGTTGCAGCTGATGGGTGAGGGTGCCAAATGGCGGCTGTTCATCCCCTCCGAACTGGCCTACGGGGCGCAGGGTGCCGGTGCGTCGGTGCCGCCGCATGCCACTTTGATTTTTGATGTTGAACTGCTTAAAGTTTTGAAATAATGCGTAAGATTATCCTTGTTTTCGCTTTGTTGTCGGTGTTGGCACCGCTTTCGGCCAAAAAACGTCCGGCACCTGTGGTTGTAGAGGAACCTCTACTGGTATCGGGTGCCGATTCGGCGGTCTATTCCCTGGGAGTTACGATCAGTGCCCAGCTGGCGGACAACCTGCGTCAGCTCTTTGGTGAGAATTTCAACCGCAAGGCCTTTCTGCAGGCGATGGAGACTTCGCTCTACGAACGTGATTCGGCGCTGCTGATCTCGGCGGGCGAAGCCACGCTGTTTTTGGACAACTATATGTTGCGTATGCAACAGGAAATCATGACGCAAAACCAGCAGGAGGGCGAGAAGTTCCTTGCGGAAAACCGTCAGCGTGAAGGGGTCCAGGAAACCGCCAGCGGCCTGCAGTACCAGGTGGTGCGTGAGGGAAACGGTCCCAAGCCTGCGCTGACCGACCGTGTCAAGGTGCATTATGAGGGTTTCCTGCTCTCGGGCGAGAAATTCGACAGCTCCGTTGACCGCGGCGAACCTGCCGTATTCCCGCTCAACCAGGTGATTGCCGGCTGGACGGAAGGCCTGCAGCTCATGCCGGTCGGATCCAAATATACGCTCTATATTCCCTACCAACTGGCCTACGGCGACAAAGGCGCCGGCCGTGTGATTCCTCCCTACGCCACGCTCATTTTCGAGGTGGAGTTGCTGGGAATTGAGTAGGAGGGAAGGGCTTTGTCGTCCGGAATCATCGTAAAGTGAACCATGTCTATGAGGCGGAATGTAATTGCCTTTGCTGTCTTTGTTGTATTCTTTTTTACCGCCTGCTGCTACCAAGACTACGGCTGGCCTGCCGTTGCTCTGCCCAAGTGGGAGGAGTGAGTTTCCCTTTCGGAAAATGATGAAATCCGGTCATCCTTCGCGGGCAATGACGGTGGCGTTGGCCTGATGGGTGGCCAGGATAAGGACTTCGGCAATCTGCACGTGCGCCGGAGCGTTGGCCGCATAGACCGCCACATCGGCAATGTCATCGCCGGTGAGCGGCATGATGCCCTGATAGACCTGTGCGGCCCGCCGGGTGTCTCCCCGGAAACGGATGTTGCTGAAATTGGTCTCGACCAAGCCGGGCTTGAGGTTGGTTACACGGATGCAGGTGGTTGCCAAATCGATGCGCAGTCCGTCGGTAAAGGCTTTGACGGCCGCCTTGGTGGCGCAATACACGGTTCCGCCGGCGTATGCGGCATCACCCGCCAACGACCCCACATTGATGATATGGCCGCGGTTGCGCGCTATCATACCAGGCACCACCAGCCGGGTCATGGCCATCAAACCCTTGACGTTGGTGTCGACCATGATTTCCCATTCGTCCAAATTGCCTTCAAAGGCCGGATCCAAGCCGTAGGCCAGCCCGGCGTTGTTGACCAGAATGTCAACCTCCTGCCAGTCTTG
>JAGDAS010000120.1 GCA_017959385.1 Paludibacteraceae bacterium | reverse complement strand
CGAGTCCGCCCGAGAGCAGTACGCCATAGGGCACGTCCGACATCAGCTGGCGTTTGACGGCGGCCGTCAGGGACTCGCGCAGCTCGGGGGCGCCGGCCGGCGAGGCGGGCGGGACGGACTCCATCCAATCGCGCTTGTACCAGCGTTTCAGGCCGGGGTCCTTGCTCCACCAGTAGTGGTCGGGCAGGAAGGGCTCGTCGCGTTCGCAGTTGCCCTCGCGCGCTTTCATTTCGGAGGCCACATAGATTTTGCCGTCGCTGTCGTAACCGATGTAGAGCGGAATCACGCCGATGGGGTCGCGGGCGATCAGGAAACTGTCGTCGGCTTCGTCGTAGAGCACGAAGGCGAAGATGCCGTTCAACTCCTCGAGAAAACCGATGCCCTTGTCGCGGTAAAGCGCCAGAATCACTTCGCAGTCGCTGTGGGTGCGGAAAGGGTAGCGGCCGGCGTAGCGGCGGCGGATTTCCTGGTGGTTGTAAATCTCGCCGTTAACGGCCAGCACCTGTTGTCCGTCGGGCGAAAAGAGCGGCTGTCCGCCGCTTTCGGGATCGACGATGCTGAGACCCTAGTGCGCCAGAATGGCGCTCTTGCCGACTTAGATACCGCTCCAGTCAGGTCCGCGGAGACGGATTTTCTGACTCATGCGCAGGGCTTTGGCCCGCAGTTCGGGGGTTTGTTGCTCCACTTGGAGGATGGCCGTTATTCCACACATAGCTGTTGGGTTTTGGTTTGACGTTCATAATATTCCACATAGGCCTGGTTGACGAGCCGGGTACCGCCCGGTGTGGGGTAGTCGCCCGTAAAGTACCAGTCGCCCGGATGGTCGGGGCAGGCCTCGTGCAGGCCTTCCATGGTTTGATAGACAAATTCGACCGGTGCCCGCATACCTTCGGGTCGTAGCATCCGGGCGATTTCGTCATTGATTTCACTGACCGTAAATGGGGCGTAGAGCGCCTTGACGCAGTTGCGCATTTCGGCCTTGGGCCGCAGCAGTTCGGCTTTGCAGGCCTCGTAGGTGTCGTGCGCCAGTTGCTCCATGCCGCGCCCGTGGATCAGGGACATGACGGCCTGAAAGGCGCAGAACTCCTCCAGATGCGGCATGTCGATGCCGTAGTAGTCGGGGTAGCGTACCTGCGGAGCCGAACTGACCATGACGATTTTTTTCGGCTGGAGCCGGTCCAGAATTTTGAACACACTTTCGTGCAATGTCGTGCCGCGCACGATGCTGTCGTCGATGATGACCAGCTGGTCCACACCGGGTTCGAGGCAGCCGTAGGTGATGTCGTACACATGCGAGGCCAGGTCCTTGCGCGAGCCCTCTTCGGTAATAAAGGTGCGCAGTTTGATGTCCTTCCAGGCGATTTTCTCGCTGCGCACACACAACCCCTTCTGGCGCAGACCCTCCATCATGCCGTAGAAGGCCACATCGGCCGTATTGGGGATGAAGGAGAATACAGTGTGGCCGGTGTCGTGTCCGACGGCCTCCAGAATGGCGTCGCACAACTGACGGCCGAGCTGCTTGCGTTCGCGGTAGATGTCGCGGTCGGAACCCCGGCTGAAGTAAATGCGCTCGAAACTGCAGCTGGCCTTTTTCTGCTGCGGCAGAATGGGCGATATGCGGCACGCTCCCGCCGCGTTGACCGTGAGTGCGTGTCCGCCGGGCAGTTCGTGTACGGCGTCGGTGTCGAGGTCGAAGGTGGTCTGCAATACGGGGCGTTCGCTGGCCACAGCCACCACTTCGTCGTTTTGGATGTACCAGCAGGGGCGGATGGACCAGGGGTCGCGCATGGCGAACAGTTCGCCGCTGCCGGTCAGGCCGCACATAACGTAGCCTCCGTCGTAGTCGGCCATGGTGCTGCGCAGTACGTTGCGTATGTCGAGGTTGGATTCGATGTAGCGGGTAATGTCAATTCCCTCCAGGCCGGCGCGGCGGGCGGCTTCGAAGTTGCGTTCCACCTCGCGGTCGAGCCGGTGCCCCATCCATTCGAGGGTGATGAACGAGTCGCTGTACACACGGGGCGACTGGCCCTGCGCGACAATCTTGTCGAAGATCTCGTCCATGTTGGTCATGTTGAAGTTGCCGCAAAGGCAGAGGTTCTTGGCCCGCCAGTTGTTGCGGCGCAGGAAGGGGTGCACATAGCTGATGCCGCTCTTTCCGGTGGTCGAATAACGCAGGTGGCCCATGTAGAGCTGGCCTTGGAACGTGTCGTCGATGCGGCGGAAGATTTCGGTGATGGCGTTGGCGCCTTCGGCACGTTCGCGGAACATGTACTCACTACCTGCCGGCGCGTCGAGGTTGACACAGGCGATGCCGGCGCCCTCCTGACCGCGGTTGTGCTGTTTCTCCATCATCAGGTAGAGTTTGTCGAGGCCGTAGTGCCGGGTGCCGTATTTCTGCTTGTAATACGACAGGGGCTTGAGCAGCCGCACCAGGGCGATGCCGCATTCATGCTTGAGCGGTTCCATAGGCGCAGACATTTACAAAGTCCATAAACAAGGGGCCGGGGTGCAGCACCGTAGAGGAGTATTCGGGGTGGAACTGCGCACCTACGTACCAGCGCAGCTGCGGCAGTTCGACGATTTCCACCAGGTCGGCCTGCGGATTCACGCCGGTGCACTGCATGCCGGCGGCCTCAAAGTCAGACCGGTAGCGGTTGTTGAACTCGTAGCGGTGACGGTGGCGTTCGCGGACCAGTTCCTGCCCGTAGGCCTGCCGGGCGCGGCTGCCTTCGCTGAGCCGGCAGTCGTAGGCGCCCAACCGCATGGTTCCCCCCTTCTGGGTGATGTTCTTCTGGCTTTCCATCAGGTCGATAACCGGATGAGCGGTGGGGCGGTCGGTGTCGGCGCTGTTGGCGTCGGTCCATCCCAGTACGTTGCGGGCGAACTCAATGACCATCATCTGCATGCCCAGGCAGATGCCGAAGGTGGGAATGTCGTGGGTACGGGTGTATTGTGCGGCGGCGATTTTGCCTTCTAGCCCGCGCACGCCGAATCCCGGGCAGATGACGATGCCGGCCAGACCCATCAGCCGTTCGGCGCAGTTGTCCGGGGTGAGCTGCTCGCTGTTGATGTAGTGCAGCCGTACGCGGCAGTTGTTGTAGGTGCCTGCCAGCGAGAGGCTTTCGCGGATGCTTTTATAAGCGTCCTGCAGATCGTATTTGCCGACCAGGCCGATATGCACTTCGCGGGTGGCCTGCTTGCGGCGCTCCAGAAACGCGCGCCAGGGTTTCAGTTCGGGAACAGGACCTGGCTCTATGCCCATTTTGTGTAAGCAGATGGCGTCGAGTCCCTGCCGCTGCATGTTGAGCGGTACTTCGTAGATGTCGGGCAGGTCCTGGCTCTGAATGACGGCCGGCACATCCACGTTGCAGAAGTGGGCCACTTTGGCGCGCAAGTCGTCACCGAGTTCGTGCTCGGTACGCAACACCAGTACTTCGGGTTGGATGCCCAATCCCTGCAGCTGTTTGACACTGGTCTGGGTGGGCTTGGTTTTGAGCTCGCCGGCGGCGGCCAGGTAGGGAACGTAGGTTAGGTGCACATTGAGTGCCCTCGAGGGGCCGAGTTCCCAACGCAGCTGGCGGATGGCCTCCAGAAAGGGTTGGCTCTCGATGTCGCCGATGGTGCCGCCGATTTCGGTGATGACAAAGTCGAAGTGTTGCTTGGATGCGTTGAGCAGAATGCGCCGCTTGATTTCGTCGGTGATGTGGGGCACCACTTGGATGGTCTTGCCCAGGTAGTCGCCCTTGCGTTCCCGCTCAATGACACTTAGGTAAATACGGCCGGTGGTTACGCTGTTGTCGCGGCTGGTCCGAATGCCTGTGAAGCGTTCGTAATGCCCCAGGTCGAGGTCGGTCTCCTGCCCGTCGTCGGTTACATAGCATTCGCCGTGCTCGTAAGGGTTGAGCGTGCCCGGATCGATGTTGATGTACGGATCGAACTTTTGAATGGTGATCTCGTAGCCACGCGCCTGCAGCAGCTTGCCCAGCGAGGCGCTGACAATGCCTTTGCCCAGCGACGAGGCCACGCCTCCTGTAATGAAAATGTAGCGGGTTTCCATCGGTTTGTAATTGTTCTGGTGCAAAGTTGCGCAAAAATGCCGCTTGCTGCCGCCGGTAAGGCCCTTAAAGCATTTGCAAAAGGTGATAAAATAACAATATTCCACAAAATGTGTACTAAAACTTTCAAAATATAAGCAAAACAAGCATTCTGCTTATAAACCGAAAATGGCTAAAAAAACTATGGATTTACCCGAAGTCAGGCGGTTTTTCTTGCGCCAAGACATTGTACTTTTGCAAATGGAGCAAGGCGGAAAGCTTTGATATACACCATAATATAGAGAAAAAATGACGCATACGATCGGTTTTACCAAAATGCAGGGAGCGGGCAACGATTACATCTACGTTGATACCTTCCGCTATCCCGTGGCTGCGCCCGAAAAGGTGGCGGTGGCGCTCAGCGACCGTCATCTCGGTATCGGGTCCGACGGTCTGGTGCTGATCGGTCCGTCGCCCGTGGGGGAGGCCGATTTTTCGATGCGCATTTTCAATGCCGACGGTTCCGAAGCGCTCATGTGCGGCAATGCCTCGCGCTGCATCGGCAAGTACGTGTATGAGCGCGGCCTGACCACGAAGACCACCATCCGGCTATATACGCAGTCGGGCATCAAACGCCTGCAGCTGCATCTGAAAGAAGGCCGGGTGGACACCGTGACGGTCGATATGCTTCCGCCCGTCCTCCGTGATCCCCGCCAGTACCGGCCGGGCAAGCTCTCCTGCGATGGCACGTTTGTATCCATGGGCAATCCCCACTACGTCATTTTTACCGATGAGGTGGACCGGGTGGCCGAAGTAGGGGCGCGCTTGGAATACCAGGAGGCCTTCCCCGAACGCTGCAACATCGAACTGGCCCGTGTGGAGCCCGACGGCAGCATCCGTACCCGCGTTTGGGAGCGGGGCAGCGGGGTGACGATGGCCTGTGGAACCGGCGCCTGCGCTACGGCGGTGGCGGCCGCTGTGAAAGGGTTGGCACCGCGGCGCAGCCGCATTGTGATGGACGGCGGATGCCTCGACATCGAATGGTCCGAAACCGACAACCATGTGTATATGACCGGCCCCGCCGTCTTCGTGTTTGACGGACAGGTCGAACTTACGGACAACAACGCATGACACACATAAAGAACGCATGATATGGCACAAATCAATGAACATTTTCTCCAGCTTCCGGGCGCCTATCTCTTTTCCACGATAGCCGCCAAGGTGCGCGACTACCGCAGCCGGCACCCCGAGGCGGAGGTGATCAGTCTGGGCATCGGCGATGTGACGCAACCCCTGGTGCCGGCGGTGGTGGAGGCCTTGCACGCCGCCGCCGACGAGATGGCTGGGAGCGCCACCTTCCGCGGATATGGCCCGGAGCAAGGCTACGCCTTTTTGCGCGAAGCCATTGTCCAACACGATTTCGAGGCCCGCGGTATTCCCATGTCGGCCGACGAAATCTGCATCAACGACGGCGCCAAAAGCGACACGGGCAATTTTCAGGAACTCTTCGGTGCCGATGCCCGCATTGCGGTGACCGATCCGGTGTATCCGGTGTATGTCGATTCGAATGCGATGGGTGGACGCACCGGTGAGCTGCTCGCCGACGGACATTGGTCGAAGGTGGTGTACCTGACCGGCGATGCCGCCGGTGGTTTCCAACCCCGTTTGCCCGAGGAACCGGTCGATCTGATCTACCTCTGCTATCCCAACAACCCGACCGGCACAGTCCTGACGCGCGCGGCGTTACAGACTTGGGTCGATTACGCCCGCAGCCACGATGCCGTTATCCTCTACGATGCCGCGTACGAAGCCTATATCCAGGATGCCGGCATTCCCCGCAGCATTTATGAGATCCCGGGTGCCCGCGAGGTGGCCGCCGAGTTCCACAGTTTTTCCAAAACGGCTGGCTTTACGGGGCTTCGGTGTGGCTATACGGTGGTTCCCAAGGAGTTGACGGCCCAAACCCGCGACGGCCGCCGCGTGGCGCTCCATCCGCTTTGGGTGCGCCGGCAATCGACCAAGTTCAACGGTGCCAGCTACCTGAGCCAGCGGGCTGCCGCAGCGGTCTATACCCCCGAAGGCCGCCGGCAGGTGGAAGGGAATATCGCCTACTACATGCGCAATGCACAGAAGATTTCGGATACCTTGCGGCAAATGGGGCTCGAATTCTTCGGCGGGCGCAACGCCCCCTACCTGTGGGTGCGTACGCCGCAGGGCATGGGGTCGTGGCAGTTCTTCGAGGCGATGCTCGAGGCCACGGCCGTAGTCTGTACACCGGGTGTCGGCTTCGGGCCGGCCGGTGAGGGCTATGTGCGCCTGACCGCCTTTGGGACCCATGAACAAACCGACGAGGCCTTGCGGCGGATGGTCGGATGGATGACGAAAAAATAAAAAAACACACTATGATACAGAAAGGATTATACCAAGCCGACTACGAGCACGATGCCTGCGGTGTCGGCATGATCGTGAATATTCACGGCAGCAAAAGCCACGAATTGGTGGACAACGCCCTGCATGTATTGGAAAACATGCGTCACCGCGGCGCCGAGGTCGGCAAGGACGGTGACGGAGCCGGTATTCTCGTGCAGATCCCGCACGAATTCATCTTGTTGCAGGGCATTCCGGTGCCCGAGCGCGGCAAGTATGGCACGGGCCTGATTTTTCTGCCCAAGAACATGGTTGTACAAACCGAAATCCTACAGTTGCTTACCGCCGAGGTGGAACGCGAAGGACTGCAGCTCATGCCGCTGCGCGACGTTCCCGTGCATTCCGACTGTTTGGGCGAGGCGGCCCGCAGTACCGAACCCGACATCAAGCAGCTCTTTGTGACCGGTGTGAGCGACGACCGGCTCGAAACTTTCGGACGCAGTCTCTACCGGATCCGCAAACGCTTCGAGCAGCGGGTGCTGGCGCTGGCGGCCGACAGTGATGAGGTGAAGGCGGAAGCCTGCCGGCAGTGCTACGTCTGCTCCTTGAGCGCCACCAGCATGATTTACAAGGGCATGCTGTCGTCCATGCAGGTGCGCCAGTACTTCGATGACCTCAACAGTCCCTATTTTTCCAGCGGTCTGGCGCTGGTGCATTCGCGTTTCAGCACCAACACCTTTCCGACCTGGAGCCTGGCCCAGCCTTTCCGCCTGCTGGCCCACAACGGCGAGATCAACACCATCCGGGGCAACCGCGGTTGGATGCAGGCCCGCGAGAGCGTGCTTTCGAGCCCCGCATTGGGCGATGTCAAGGAGATTTCGCCCATCGTGCAACCCGATATGTCCGACTCGGCCAGCCTCGACAATGTGCTTGAATTTCTGATGATGTCGGGCATGTCGCTGCCCCATGCCATGAGTGTGCTGGTACCCGAGTCGTTCAACGACAAAAACCCCATCAGCGAGGAGCTGAAGGCCTTCTATGAATACCATTCGATTTTGATGGAGCCGTGGGACGGTCCGGCCGCCCTGCTCTTCTCCGACGGCCGTTTTGCCGGCGGTATGCTCGACCGCAACGGTCTGCGCCCCGCCCGTTACACGCTGCTCAAGAACCAGACCATGATTGTGGCCAGTGAGGTGGGTGTGGCCGATATCGATCCGG
>JAGDAS010000119.1 GCA_017959385.1 Paludibacteraceae bacterium | reverse complement strand
GTCCATTTTTCCGAAATCGGTAATGGCATATTCCGTACGGACACCATTGGCCGTCACCACCACAATTTGCGACTGGGCCGAACAGACCATGGCCGCCAGCAAGCCGCATAACACTCCTGTTATTCTTTTCATACTTGTATTGAGATTTCAAAAACTGCTTGCAATTTAAGCTTTTTGGGCCATAACGGATTTATCAATTCGTACAAAAAAATCAACAAACAACACGTTTCCGGCATTTCGGCGCACCTTATTTTTCCGGTTTCCTTTTTTAGGAAACTTTATCATTACGAATGAAGATTAATGCTTACCTTTGCAACGTGAAGGACAACTACCTCTACCACCTGCTCACGCTGCTGTTTTGCCTGGGCATGGTGCAGATGGCCGCCGCACAGCAGCCCGAGCGGGATGCCGACGACGACACCCGGGAGACCGCCAAGCGCAGGGAGCTTCCTACGGAGACCGTATATGCCTGGCAGGTGGACGAAATGTTCGCCGACGAAACCCCGGCCGTAATCGACACTTCCACCGTCAACTACCACGAGGACACCGCTCCGGCTCACAAACGCACCATCGCCTCCGAATGGCTGGGCAACCGCGGTCTGCCCGACCAGAGCGCCATTTTCCGGGATCGGAACCCCATAGCTCTCAAAGGCGATTTTCTGTTCCGCAACAACTACACCACCTACTACAAAGGAGCCTCCGAAGCCCTTTTCTACAACACCAAGATCCCCTACAGCAACCTGACATGGAACTCCGGCGGCTATTCCGACCACTACGAGGACTTCCTGAAAGGGGTGCTGGCCGTCAATGCCAACAAACGCCTCAGTTTTTCGGCCGACATCAACTGGAACTACGGACGCGGAGCCTACTACAACCAGTCCACCCACGACGTATTCGGCTATTTGAACGGAAGTTACCGTGGTGAACGCTACAGCGTCTATTTTACCGCGGGGTTGAATAATTTCAAGCAGTACGAGAACGGAGGCATCGCCGATGCCTCCACCATGGGCGGTGACACGCGGAGTTACAACCTCAATGTACGGCTGTCAAATGCCTGGAGCGTGTACCGTTCGTTCTATTTTTGGGTCAACCAACAGTATGCCCTCGGCCGTCGTGAAACCGATCCGGACGACACCGACGAGACCCGTTTCGTCTCCATGGCCACACTCGGCTACACGCTGAAATTCGAAGGAAGCCGCCGCAAATACTACGAATCGGCCATCACCGAAGGTTTCTACGAACAGAACCTGTACAACGACAAACTCACCCGCGACACGGTATCGAACAACCTGATGCGCAACATCTTCTATGTTTCACTGAATGAGGGCTTCCGCAAATGGGCGATCTTCAACATCCGCGCCTTTGCCGAAGTGGACGTGGAGCAGAACATGTGCCTGACCGGCGACTCTCTGTACGGTTATCACAACCAGGCGCTGGTGTCGGTGGGCGGTGAGATCGCACGCCGCAAGGGCATCACGCAGTTCAGTGCATTGGCCGATGTACTGCTGCTGGGTAGCGAGAAACAGGCCGGCTTTGAGGTAAAGGGGGACTTCTCCACCAAAATCCGGCTGCGCAAAGACTCCATGTACATCAAAGCCGACGGTTTCGTGCGCAGCACCAACCCCTCCTATTTCGCCAACCACTACTATTCCAACCACTTTGCCTGGGACAATCGTTTCAGTAACACCTGGGCCGCCCGCGGCTACGGTGAGATCGGTATTCCCAACCGCATCTGCGACTTCAGTCTGGGTGCCGGCTGGGACGGTGTCAAGCAGCTGGTCTATTTCAACGAGCAGGCGCTTCCCACCCAGTCCGACGCCTTTGTACAAGTCATCAGCGCCAATGCCAAATTCAACCTGTCGGTCTGGTGGCTGCACTGGGAGAACAAGGTCTGCTACCAGTACACCTCACATCCGGACGTCCTACCGCTGCCGCAGCTCTCGCTCTACACCAACCTGTATCTGCGGCATTCCTTCATCAAGAAGGTCCTCACGCTGCAACTGGGTGTGGACTGCCGCTACAACACCGCCTACTACGCCAACACCTACATGCCCGCCACCGGGGTCTTCTACCGCCAGAGCGACGAGCTGGTGGGCAACTATCCGCTGATGAATCTGTACCTGAACATACACGTCAAGCATTTCCGCGTCTACCTGATGTACTACAACCTGTCGTCGGCCTTTATGAAGCCGACCTATTTCGCTGTAGCCGGTTATCCGCTCAACCCGGGTATGTTCAAATTCGGTCTTTCCTGGAATTTCTTCAATTGATATGAAAACTACATTCAAAGCATCGCTCATCAAATACCTGACCATCCTGGCATCCGGGGTGGTGCTGTTGGGATTTTACCTGGCGTTCCTGCACTACCGGGAGGCCAACCGCGACCTTTTCCGGCATGACCTGGAGGACATCCGGCGCACCGGTGTGCTCCGCGTGATTGTGGAGAAAGATCCGACCGGCTACCGCCAGACCGGCATCGGCGACATGCGTGAAATGCAGATCCAAATGGTCCGCCGTTATGCCCAATGGGCGGGGATTCCCCAAGTGACCTTCAAGGAGCAGAGCAACCTGGCCGCCGCCATCGATACACTGTTGCACGGCCGTGCCGACCTGCTGGCCTGGAACATTCCCGTCTATGGAGAACTGAAGGAATCCATCGCCTACACCCATCCTGTTCTGACCAGCCGGCAAGTACTCATCCAACGCATCCGGCAGGAGGGCGACAGCACCGACTTAATCCGCAACCAACTGGATTTGGCCGGAAAAACCATCTATCTGCAGGCAGGCTCGCCCTACCGCGGACGCATGGAGAACCTGGCCCGCGAAATCGGCGACACCATCTATATCCGCGAACTGCCCAACGCCCAGCTGCCCGACCTGCTGACCATGATGCTGGCCGGCGACATCGACTACACGGTATGCGATGAGTTCCTAGCCACGCTGCTTACGCAGGAAATGCAGGGGCTGGACCACGGAACCGCTATCAGTTTCGCCCAGAATTACTCCTGGGCGGTCGATCTGGAATCCATTGACCTGCAGGAGTCGCTCGACCAATGGCTGGCTGAATACCTGCAAAGTGAGGGCTATAAGATTTTGTACAAACAATACATTGAGAAAAAACCATGAAAAAAATGCTTTTCGGCTGGTTCTGTATGGCGCTAACCCTCTGTGGCTGCTCGCAGGCGGGTGCCCAGAATGCGGAACGCAAACAAGCCACCTCCCACTCTACGGAAACAACATCCAACAACATGATACAAATCAACACTGAACTGGGAAACATCGTCGTCAAGCTTTACGACGAGACTCCGAAACATCGCGACAACATGCTCAAATTGGTGGACGAAGGGTACTATCAGGATCTGCTGTTCCACCGGGTGATTAAAGAATTTATGATTCAGGGCGGTGACCCCGACTCGAAGGGTGCGCCTGCCGGCAAACAACTGGGGGCCGGCGACGTGGGTTACACCGTTCCGGCTGAGTTCAACCCGAAGTTTTTCCATAAGAAAGGGGCTTTGTGCGCTGCCCGCAAGGGTGACCAGGTGAATCCGGAAAAAGCGTCGTCGGGTTGCCAGTTCTACCTGGTGCAGGGCAAGACTTATACGGAGCAGGAACTCAACCAAATGGAAGCCGGCATGGTCAACCAGGCCAAGCAGAAACGCTTCTACGAATTGGCCGGCCAACGCCGCGCCCAAATCCAACAGATGCAGCAGAACCAGGATTCCATCGGCCTGAAGCACTTGCAGGAGGAGCTTATCAACCAGTTGGAGGCCGAATTCGCCCAACAGGGGCCCCGCTTGTCGGCTGAAGCCCGCAAAGCTTACAGCACCATTGGCGGGACTCCCTTCCTGGATGGTGAATACACCGTATTCGGCGAGGTGGTCGAAGGACTCGATGTGATTGACAAAATCGCCGCAGTCGAGTGCGGCACCGCCGACCGTCCGGTCAAGGATATCAAGTTTTCCATCACCCGCGTCAACCCCTAAGCCATGACTGCATTTTTGGAGCAATACCATTTGCTGGGGCTGACGGTTGGCTTTGTCGTATTTTTGTGCATCGGGGTGTTTCACCCGCTGGTGATCAAGGCTGAATATTACTGTGGCCAACGCATTATTTGGGCGTTTTTGGCGGCGGGTATCCTCTTTGCCGCCTGCTCGCTGCTCACCGACGACTTTTTCGCCTCAGTGGTGTTCGGCGGGCTGACCGCTTCCTCTTTTTGGTCGATCGGCGAAATCAAGAAACAAAAAAAACGGGTGGAAAAAGGCTGGTTCCCGAACAATCCGAACCGGAAGCATCCGTAAAAACAGGATTATGAAACATTATTCCGCTATCCTTTCCATCGCTTGGGTCTGTCTATGGCTCACGGGTTGCCAACTTGCCTCAGAACAAACGTCCAACGAGACTTTCTCTGATGCCGTCTCCACCGCTCTGGCCGCTGATGGGCGGATTAATCCGTCCGATTGGCAGTGGACTCGCGAACCCGCCGCATTCGAAATCAACGGCGAAAGTCTGCGCATCACCACCGCGCCGCACACCGACCTGTGGCAACGCACCTACTATCATTTTCAGAATGACAATGCGCCGGTGCTGCAATTATCGACCCGCGAAAAGTTTTTCAGTTTTGTGGTGAAGACGGATTTTACGCAAAGTGCGCACCGTTTTGACCAATGCGGCATTGTGCTGTACATGGATGCCGAAAACTGGCTGAAGGGTTCGGCGGAATACGAGAATGAGGCGTTTCAGCATTTGGGCAGCGTGGTCACCAACAACGGTTGGTCCGATTGGGCGACTACTGCCATTCCGGCCGATATCCGGACGATGTGGTACCGCCTTTCGCGCCGCGAGGATGATTATTGCATCGAATGCTCTGCCAATGGGGTGGATTTCTGTCAGATGCGGGTTTGCCACATGGCTGCCGCAGCCGATGAAATCCGATTCGGCATCTACGCCTGTTCGCCGGAGGAGTCGTCGTTCACAGCCGTCTTCTCCGACCTGCGCATTACCGAATGCGCCTGGAAGGCCCACGACGGCCAGCAACCGGACTGACTCCTGCCATCCGCCCCACCGCACCGCTGCGCGTTTGCTGATTTTTATTGATCGCAATCCGTAATTTTGCACACTTTCATCCAATAAGCAGGGAGGCTGAAGCCTCCCTGCTTTGTATTTCACTTTCCGATCTTTCTTCTATTGCAATCCCGGCAGAGCATTTGGCAGTTTTCAGCCACAGTGATTATTTTTCAAAAAAAACGAAACCTAAAAGTTGCGAATCTCAAAAATATATCGTAGTTTTGCAAAAATTCTTAATTCTACGGAGATGACGTTTGACAAAATTATTGCAGATGGCCGTTTATGGGCAGTTCGGTATGATGGAGAACGTACAAACGCACTTGTTTGACGAAGACAGTTTCACAGACTATCAAAAGGAGATACAATTATGACACAACAAGAGGCAATTAAACGGCTGAGCCGTTTCGAATCCAACACTCCTTCAACTTTGCGGGGAAAGGAAGCGAATATCCGCAGTGCCAAAGCTGAAGGATGGCTGTCGTATTCCCGAAAAATTGCCATTCAATTGGCACTCTCGATGAAACGGCAGGGGCTTTCGAGAGGTGACCTTGCCATTCGTATGGCGTGTTCTCCTCAATACATTTCACGTTTGCTCAAAGGAGAGGAAAACCTCTCGTTAGAGACGATCTGCAAACTCGAAGATGCCCTTAATGAACCTATTTTGAAAGAGGTTTTTGCATAATACAGAAGGAGACTCCACGGCCTCCTTCTATAATTTTTCGCTTCACTTCCCGCTCTTTCTTCTATTGCAGTCGCGGCAGAGCATTTGGCAGTTGTCAGCAACGGTGCGGCCGCCAGCGTGCCACGGCGTGATGTGGTCGGCCTCCATTTGATTGAGGTCAAAATGCTCGCCACAATCGGTACAAATGCCACCCTGACGTTCGTATGCCGCCAATTTCTGAGCCTCGGTAAAAGCACGTATGGATAAGTATTTTTCCTTACGCGTTAAAATATACGGATAAATTCCCGTCTTC
>JAGDAS010000118.1 GCA_017959385.1 Paludibacteraceae bacterium | reverse complement strand
GGTGGCGTAGGGGGTCCCCAACGTTACCATGGAACTGTCAGCGAGGCTGCGCTCGAGCAATCGGGCGGCTTCGTCGCCTTGTACTACGCCGGCCAATACCATCCAAACTTGCGAAAGAACCGAAAGTTGGTTGTTCTGACCGCTGACGAATGCCTGCTGCTTCTTGTCGTAGAGGTATTTGCGGGAAGCGGCCGACATTTGCCGGATGCTGCGGGCAAAGAACTTGTCGTGTGTGTGGTCGCCGGTTAGTGCGCCCAACTCCAGTGTGTGCCGTAGGGCTATGATGACAGCTGCCTGAAGAGCGGTACTCTGGTCAATGCCATCCTTCCAGTCAAAGAATACCCAGATGCCTTCCGGATTGTTCCCCAGAGAGAACAATCCGTTCTTATCGACATACGACATGGCCCATTGCATTTGGTGCAGGGCAACCGGATATAAATCCCGTGCGGTGGCCGAATCGCCCGTGGCCTTGGCGTATTCCAACAGGGCCGCATTGAACAGCAGACTGTACGAAATGCAACGCGAGGCCGTTTGGGCATGGGGGACCGGACGTTCGAAAATATTGGAGAGTACATGGCCGTCGGGTTCGGAGAGACCGGCGAACAGGTACAGACAGCGTTTGGTCAGATCGTGCCGCCCGAAAGAATAGGTGTTGGCCAGGGACTCCAGGTACACGTCTCCCAACCATAGGCGCGCATCGCGTTTGGGGCCGTCTTCATATACGGTTTGCATACATTCAGCCAAAGTGCGTATGCCCGTCCGGTAAATGCGTTTCATTCCGGCATGGGTCATGGCGGGTTCCTTTACGGTCGATTCGTCCACCGCCGATTCGGCTAGGAAGGAGATGTGGTCAATGGCGAAGTCGAAATCGTTGGAGGCTCCCAGCAGTTCGATACGCACATAGCGGCAGGCGGTGCGACGCTCTATGGTGTAGGTGGTGTCCATGGTGAACAGATCCATCGTCACATCCTGCATCCAGGCGCGGCTCAGCGTACCGGGCCACGGCTCCAACGGGGTATTCATTTCCGCGGGCAGTTCACCGAAGAAGAACTTCAGCCTGACGGGAGCGTCCTGACAGCGGCGCAGTGTTTTGACATGGAAACGGAGATGTCCTGTCAGATGCCGTCCGAAATCCAGGGTAACCGAACGGACGGTTTTGAAATCGGACTGATACAGCGTTTGCATTGTCATGGATGTGGGCGCATAGCCGATTCCCTGGTAAAAGGCGTCATTGCGAACCGCTTCCACGATGTCAACCGGGGCGTAACGATGAATCAGCAAATCCGGCTTCAGGCTGTCGGCGGTTTGCAGCCAGCGGGCCCTGTCGGTTTGAAAAACGTCTTCCGCAGCGGTTGTCCGGAAGACAACCAGCGGCCCGGACAGCAAAAGGATCAGCAGCAGTTTCCGCATAGTCCGTTAGAATTTGTACGCCACGTGGATGCCGGCGGTGTTGGAACTGAGCACCAGTCCGCCGGACCAACCTTCCGCCCGGTTGTATTCCGTTCCGAGCATACCCAGTGACAGGCCGAGTTCGAGGTGCTCGCAGGGGGTGAACCGCAGTTCGGGCACCAGTCCGATTTCGGCTCCCTGCACCAGTCGGTTGTATGTGATTCCGCCTTCCGCCGCCACGGCAACCTCCACCCATTCATTGCCCCAGATGATGTATGCGACTCCGACCGAAGCCTCACCGAGCACGGTTGTTGTTTTGAAATTCAGGTCGGTGACAGTGGTGACACCGGCTCCGACCGCCAGTTCCCAGTGTTCCGTGAGTTCGAACTCCACTTCGGGAGCGAAGGAGAATGTCAGTTCGTCGGCGTTGCCCCACAGGCTGATGTTTCCGCCGACCGTCGAGAGTTGCGCGTGCAGCGCGGTTGTGGCCGTCAACAGGCCCAACATGCATACGAATCTTTTCATAAAGTGTACTTTTTTCCGCCGCAAAGGTACACTTTTTTTCTAAGGTTTTCGGTTGGAATCCGCTTTTCTCCCTGTTTTGGGGATGGGTATCCCCCAAATGGGGGATGCAAAAAAATGAAATTCAAATTCTGTCGTGCGTGTCGCTTAGCGTTTCAATGTAATGTGGCCGGCCAAGGTGCCGAAATACTCATCCGTAATCGTGTACCAATAATCGCCCGAACCGCAATCGTGGCCCCGGTAGAGACCATCCCAACCCGCGCCCATCGTGGCGCCCTTGTAATCGACCAGCCGCTTGTGGAAACGGTCGTAGATTCGGATCTCGGCTTCGGGGTAGTATTCGATGTTGGTGATGGCCC
>JAGDAS010000117.1 GCA_017959385.1 Paludibacteraceae bacterium | reverse complement strand
CATCGGTGGTTGCCAGGACAATGATGCTCCGACCATGGGAGCCGCAACGTTGGTTCGTGCCGGCAAGAGCAAGGTGGTCTTGAATTTGTCCGCTACCGACGACATTTGCGTGACCAGCTATCAAATTACCGGCAACATCAACGGGACCCCGGTTGATATGACGGTTCCCGCTCCCGGATGTGGCGCCGCCGGGGAAGTAACCTTCAACCTGCCGGCGGAGATTACGGGCACACATACGCTGACGGTCCGCGCCATCGACGGAACCGGCAAACAGTCGGCCAATACCCGGACGGTCAATGTCACGGCCAATACGACCGGACCTACCAATGTGCAAGCGACTTTCGGAAGTTCCACTCCCTCGTCCATTACGCTCAACAACGTGAGTGCCACCCCGGGAACCGGAGGTGCGATTGTCGCCTACAAGGTGACCTATGGTCCCAACAACGAATATTCGCAGACCATTGTCCCCAATGGCAACCAGTTGACGGTAAGTGCCTTGAAAACGGGTACGAATTACAACGGCATGCGTATCTATGCCATTGACGATATGGGCAATGTGTCCACAACCTATCGGACCATCAATACAGCTTCAACGCAGAACAGTGCGGCTACTTCAAGTGTATGCGCCGAGGTTAGGGCCGTCAACGGTGAATTGTATGGAAACTGGGAGCGTTTCGAACAACGTGCCATTATCAGTGCAGGACGTTCCGCTGCCGATGAGTTTGCCATATTGGTAACACCTTATCCCGGAACGTGGCCGCTTGAAGGGGTGTATATCAACACCGAAGCCGGCAACGGTATTCCCGGAGGGGATATCATTGTGAACGCCGAGCAAGGTAAAATCCAGTCCAATTCGGTGGTTTTCCAGAATACCACGGGAACCGTGGAATTTGTGGATACGCAAATCGGTGGAACCACGGTACAGAGTATTTTGGTAAAAGTGAAATACAATACGGCTGTCGGATTCCCGCAATTCTATTTGGGATGGCGCAAGGTGCGTACCGACAACGGCAATACGACAGGACGTCTTACCGGTGAGGACGGTGGCTTCTTTTATGTAAATGATCAAAACAGCTATTGTAACAATATTGCTGTTGACAATCAAAACTTCACGGCTAATTGGCCATTTGGCGATCCGACGGTGCCCGATGCACCGAACGTGCTGGGTGACGACCCTGTTGATACAACACCTGCAGGAGATATCGCTGCGAATCCGACCTGCAATGAAATGGTTTATGGTACGAATTTCGCCTCTACCGCAGGTGGAGACCACTTGACTATTGACGACATCATAGCTTATGATGTTACCCACTCGAGCGAAAAAATCAGTGTGGATCCCGCTTTCCACGAGGGGTATGTCAACGGCGGTTTCATGGATGACACGGACAACTATGCCATCGTGGAGAATCCGCATGTGCTTGACAGCCGGTTGAAAGAGAAACACGACGGGGTGAACCGTTTGATTTTCCATCTGCACAAGGCTACCGATGCCAGTCAGTTCAATCTTTTGAGTCTGCCTTTGGAAAATCTGACGCCGGAGACAAAGGTAACCGTTCGGTTTGATTATGAGTTTGTTTCGGACAAACGGGAGAACGGAGACTGGCGTGCTATTGCCGCTTCGTTGGGTAACGCCAATGTCAATGCGACGGATTCCTGGTCCGGTTCGGTGGAGTTGACCGGTACGGCTTTGAGTACCACGATGTTCTCCATCCGCGTCTGGGGTTCCGGCAACAGCGATGCTTTGGCAATCAGTAATTTGCGCATTTACGGATGTGTGGATCATACCTTGCAGGCCGATGTGGAGCTGCCTGCCTGCGAAGGTACGGATGTAACGCTTGAAGCGGTGGGCTACAATGAAGTCACCACCGGCTTTACCTGGCAGCAGAAGGTCGGTAACACCTGGCAGACCATTACCGGCCAAACCTCCAACAAATTGGTGGTGAAAGCCGAATTAGCGGATAAAAAGATTCGGGCCTACCGCGGTGGTTACTATACCGATGTGATGGACATTCAGGGAGTTGTCTGCTGTGATAACAGCGAAAACAAGAAGGTGATCTGGCAGGAGGACTTCGGTACGGTGCCGGCATGGACCCGTTATCAATATCCGCGTCAGGACAATACTGAGAACTGGGTGGTTGGTCATGCTTTCCGTGATTATGGTACGCGTCCCGGATGTACCACCGATATTTGGATTGAGGATCCCGTAGGCTCTGGAAACTGGGTTTGTCCACCCGAGAACCGGGTTCCTATCAGTTATTTTGGTTATACAGACACTCCGCGTGACGGATCGAACCCCTGGTATTATGGCGAGGGCTTTGGTAAGGTGGATGATGGTGACTATGCCATCGTATCCAACTCCACCTACGCGGAAGACGGTTGCGGATGGGTGCTGGACCGAACCGACCACACTGGTAATCCCAACGGCGGCTTCCTGTTGATCAATGTGGCCCCGACCGAGCATGACCCGATTACCGGCGAGTTGATTCCTACGCAGATTATTGAGAAGGAAATCAACAATGTGAAATTCTGCTCGGGTGTTTGGTACAACTTCTCCATTTGGGCATCGCAGCTGGCCAAGCGCAACCAGTTGCCTTCGTCCTTCTATCTGGAGGCCTGGGGCGTGGATGCCGGCGGCAAT